>JBMNUW010000022.1:0-28868 GCA_050946475.1 Prevotella sp. | reverse complement strand
CGTGGATAGCTATGCTGCTTCCCTCATCAATCAGTAAGCTGACATTGCTTCAACACCAGCGAAAAAGATACAAGACCGGAACTATGCAAATAAAAATCGTTCCGGCCTTGTATGATTAACCACTAAGGTAACGGTTTCAGGAACTTTTAAATTCAACTATATATACTTCAACTACATTGATCTCAACAACATAAAGAAAGCAAATTATCAGTTTTGAAACACTTCAGACTTGTTTTTCTACTCATTCTTCTGTGCATCTCCTGCTATCCAACAATGGCGATGCGCCCTACACATCCAGAGACGGAAGCACTCTGTGACAGCATTGTCTCAAGTGACTCTCTGCTTGCGAGAAGTCTGCGGGCGAACGGTGTCAAATTCTCCCACAACAACAGCGTGACTCTACTAATGACTGGACAGGAGAAATTCGACGATCTTTTCAAAGCCATCCGACAAGCCCGGGAATCCATCCATCTGGAATATTTCAACTTCCGCAACGACTCCATAGCCACCCTGCTCTTCCGATTGCTCGAGGAAAAGGCGGCAGAGGGTGTGGAGGTACGTGCCCTCTTCGACGCATTCGGCAATGCAAGCAACAACCAGCCGCTCAAGGCTCATCACCTGCGTGCCATTCGCGAGAAGGGTATCGAAATTTATAAATTCGACCCCATCCGTTTTCCCTGGGTCAATCACGTCTTCTCGCGCGACCACCGCAAGATTGTCGTCATAGACGGGAAAATAGCCTACACGGGCGGCATGAACGTCGCCGACTATTATATCAAGGGAACCAAGCAGGTTGGTTCCTGGCACGACATGCACTGCAGAATTGAAGGCGACGAGGTGAATACGCTGCAAGCCATCTTCCTGAGAATATGGAACAAGACAACAGGGCAAAACGTCCACGGGCCACAATATTTCCGCGGACTGGGCGACATCAGCTATTTCAAGGGACTCAAACGGGACTCTTGCTCTTCCGCCGGCAACAAGATGGTGGGCATCATCAACCGGGAACCGAGAGTGAGCAACAAAATTATCCGTCAGTTCTACACCGATGCCATCAACTTCGCACAGGATTCCATCAAGATAATAAATCCTTATTTCACTTTGAACCACGGCATCAAGAAAGCTCTGAAAAACGCCGTGAAGCGAGGCGTGAAGGTCGAAATCATGCTTTCTGTAAAGAGCGACATTCCTCTCACGCCCGACTGCGGATTCTACAATGCGCATAAACTGATGAAAAAAGGTTGCACTATCTGGTTGTATCAACCCGGCTTCCACCACACCAAGATTATCATGGTTGACGGCAAGATATGTACCGTGGGTTCTGCTAACCTCAATGCCAGGAGTCTGTCGTGGGACTATGAGGAAAACGCCGTAATACTGGACGAATGCACTACCTCACAACTCAACAATCTCTTCGACAATGAGCGGGCAGACTCCTTTAAGCTCACCGAAGAGAAATGGGATGAATGGCGCACACCCTGGCAGAAATTCCGCGGCTGGTTTGCTCATCTTTTGGCTCCATTCCTCTAACCTTCCGCTTTGAAATGCCTTAGGGATTGGTCTGCAAGGCCATACCTTAGAAGCCTGGTGCATCCGTGCAGCGGAACGGAAAAATGCCCTAGGGTTTGTGGTGGAACATAGTGGCCTGCAAGACCATACCTTAGAAACCTAGGGCATCCGCGGAGCGGAGAGGATGCCCTAGGGAAATGTAGCTGCGGAAGATTGCGCCTGCAAGGCGCTACCTCCATCATGACAGTTGGCCTGAGTATCACACAGCATTCACATTTCCTGCCAAAAGTGCTATGTTTACCGGACAGCAATATACATAACAACAAAATGAGCCGTACCGACGAAATGTCGATACGGCTCATTTTGTTTTTGAACGTTTCTAAACGGCTATTTAGTTATTGGAAATAGCATGATACTTCACCAATCCTTCCGACGGTGCCTGAATGATATTGCCTGAGTGAAGACCTTCCTCCTTCATCACCTCCTGCAACGGAGCTCTGAAATAATAAGCTACCGAACCCACGAAACCAATGGGAAGACTGTCGGCGCTCTCATATTGGAGTACATTGCGACGAATGAAAAGACGAAAGCTGCCTTTCACCAATGCTCTTACACTCGGTTCCTCTATATTTTCGGACAGGAAGGGCACGAATGAAGCGAGGAAGCGATTGGGCAGCTTCTGCCGGTACACCCGGTCGATGATTTCGGCTGAAGAAAGCTGATATTTGTCGTTGAAGCGGCGAATTATTGTTTCGGGCAACTGTCTTTTCAGTACATCGGCCACAAGAGTCTTGCCTAACACAGCCCCGCTGCCTTCATCACCTAAAATGAAACCGAGAGGCGACACGTTATCCACTATCTGGTTTCCGTCGTAGCTGCAAGAATTGCTGCCCGTGCCGAGAATACAGGCGATACCAGGCTTGTGCCCACAGATGGCACGTGCCGCTGCCAGCATATCACTTGCCACCTCACACCGTCCTTTGACGGAGAATTGCCGTTTCAAGGCTCGCTCTACAACGGGCTGCTTCTCGGGGGTACAACCGGCTCCATAGAAGAAGATGTCGTCTACCGACGTTGACGGCAGTTCCGGTACAAGGGCACGTTCTATCTCATCGGCAATTTCATTCTCTGTCTGATAGAAAGGATTAAAACCCTGCGTCTTCACTTGTTTCACTACACGGTCTCCCACCAACATCGTCCAGTCGGTTTTGGTCGATCCGCTGTCTGCAATGAGTATCATCTTTTATTTTAGTTGTAATTCTAATTGTATTTCTTTGTTATAAAGCGAAAAGCACAATCGCATCAAGACTGTTCGACTTCCTTCTTGCCGTAATGCTCGTCCACTCTCCTGCTCACCAACAGCGTTACGGCTACCGTGGCCAGACAGCATATCATGACCATCCAAAAGAAGAGCTCATAACCTAAAGCCTCCTGCAGTTCACCTGCTATCATACCAGGCAACATCATGCTGAGAGCCATAAAACCGGTACAGATGGCATAATGAGCCGTAACAGACTCACCCTCGGAGAAATACATCATGTAAAGCATATAAGCCGTGAAACCGAAACCATAGCCGAACTGCTCCACTGCCACGCAGAGGGCAACCACCACCAAAGAGGTGGGATGAGCCATGCTGAGATAAACAAACGTGGCACATGGCAGAGTCATGCAAGCCGCCATGGGCCAGAGAGATTTGCGCAGTCCCCAACGAGATGCCGCAATGCCACCGAGAATACCGCCAACAGTAAGGGCAATTACTCCTATGGTGCCATAGACGATGCCCACATCCTCCGTGGCGAGGGCCAGTCCGCCCTTCTCTGCCGGGTCCACGAGGAACGGATTAATCATCTTGATAAGAAAAGCCTCCGGCAACCGATAAAGTAACATGAAAACAATGGCGAGTAACACGCCGGGCTTACGGAAATAGGTTGCCCAAGTGCGCCCGAATTCATACACGATTTCCTGCGAGGACGACCGTGCACCTTCATGACGGCGAGGGCCGTCGGCATCAGGATGTGGAATAGCCCAAGTGTGATAGAGAGTAAGCACGGAAAAAATTACAGCACAGAGGCCCAGGGTGAGTTGCCATGCCAATGGTATATTGCCTGTGGTCTGCTCCAGATGACCTGCAATATAAACCAGTACACCTTGTCCGAAAATAGAGGAAAGCCGATAGAACGTGGACCGGATGCCCACGAAGAAGCTCTGTTCGTCGTGCGTTGTCGCAAGCATGTAAAAGCCGTCAGCCGCGATGTCGTGAGTAGCGGAAGCAAAAGCCGTGATAATGAAGAGTAACAACGTAATGGTGAACATCGACACATGTACTTCCTTGTTCGCAATGAGAGCGGCGTCGGGGTGAGGCAGCGTCAGTGTGAGAAGTACGAAGGCGGCACTCATAAGCAACTGCATGGCAAGAATCCACCAGCGCTTGGTGCGTACAATGTCTACGAACGGGCTCCAAAATGGTTTGATAGTCCAAGGAAGGTAGAGAAGAGAGGTGAAAAATGCCATCTCGCCATTGGGGACACCCATGCGCGTGAACATCATCACGCTGATATTGTTCACAATAAAATAAGGTATTCCCTCGGCAAAATAGAGGGTGGGAATCCACAACCAAGGGTTTTTCTGATGATGCGTCATTTTCTATTATCGTTCAAATCTTTCCCTCCTTTCTGTTTCTGAAAGGAAAGGAAGGTACGGAAACCAATATTGCAGGATGCTGATGTCTAGGCTTTCTTATTCATGGCGATACGAGCCTGCAACTCCCAAGTGCGAATGCGGTCCTTGTAGGTATTGTATCGATTGTTCTTTTCTATGGTAAGGTCACCGTCGGAGTTATCATCCCAGCGTCGGCAGTTGTACACCACGTCGTAGAGCCTGCCTATCTGATAATAGCGTGAAAGAGCCAGTCCGAGTGCATAGTCCTCGCCATAGATGACGTTGGGCAAATTAATTTGCCGCAGAATCGGCGTGAAGAAGGCACGTGGAGCCCCGAGACCATTGATGCGCAGGGCATTGTTGCGACCATTCTCAGGTGTCCATTCACGGTGGTCTATCTTACCGGGTGGCAGAATATTGCCATCAATATCAGTGAGCCGATAACTACCAATCACCATAGCGCATTGCTGTTGGCGGAACGTGTCGACCATCTTCTGGAGCGAGTCAGGACCCGAGTAGACGTCGTCGCTGTCGAGTTGCACCAGGAAACGACCGCACTGCGGATGATGGGCAGCCATATTCCATGCTCCTCCAACACCGATGTCATTCCTTTTGGGAATGAGATGTACCAGCCGACTGTCAGTCTTGAATTCATCAATAGCCTCTGTAGTGCCGTCTGTGGAATGACATTCAGGACCGTTTTCCACGACAAAGACATTGAACTTGAAATTGGTCTGTTGACTGAGTGCACTGCGAATAGCATCGCGGATGGTGCGAATGCGGTTGCGCACGGGAATCATCACCGAGGCTTCCACGGTAAATTCACCACTGTTGAGATCTACTTTCTCGAAGTGCGGAGCAAGGTATCCGCCCACAGCCTTGAGATGTTCGGTACAAACCTGTTCCATCTCTATCTGCGCCTGCCGGTTGCGCGGATTGACATAGTCGAAGAGCTTTTCGCCACTCTTGCGGTTGTCGAGTTCCACTTCGGAATAGAGCGGCTCGGGAATGTGCACCAGACTGCCCCGACGTGAAAGTCGAAGTCGAAGGTCATAAAAGCCAGCAGCCTGATAGTCAGTGGTCATTTCCGCTGCAGCGGCTTTCAAGTCGGCAGTGCGTAAGAGAATGAGCGAACCGAAATCGAAGTCGTCACGCAACGCACCTTGCTGATAGTCAATGACAGGGGCATCACTGCGCAATCCTTCCGCTGACACGTTGTAATGGTCGCTGTATATCATCACGGCTCCGGTCATCTCCGCCACTTGCAACAAACGGTCGGTGGAAAGATAACCCATGTTGAGCGTCTGCTCCTTGAGGTAGAGAAGCGTGTAGGGGGCCTCAGCAGCTTCGGCCACCCGTCGCATGGTCTGCGAAGAGCGCAAAGGTCCGACGGAGAGCACTCCCTCAGTCGCACAATTTTCTCCTGCCATCAGCACCACACGATTCACATAGTTCTGCTCGTGTACACTCTGCAAGGTTCTATCCATAATATCCCGCTCCGCCATGGGCAGGAAAATGTCTATCAGTTTTTCCATTCTTTTGCTTTCTATTTATATATTATTGAGTCGATGATTCACTTCATGTTGCACTAAATCGTTGCACTTATGTCGAAGGCACATTGCAACCGCCTCATCGTTACATCCTATGCCAATGATATCGACATTGCTGGTAAGGCGATACCAGAAAAACAAGAAAAGCGAAAGCCTGGAAGAACCAAGCCTTTCGCCTTTGTTCGTCTCACTCACTGAGATTGACGAAACTGCGGAAACGTCCTCCGAACGTTCTCATTGGTAATACGTGCCACTTCTTCCTCGCTGACACCATAGCACCGGGCAAGTTCGCCGAGCACATAGACTACGAATGCGCTCTCGTTGCGCCCGCCGCGACGGGGTACGGGAGCCATATAAGGACTGTCCGTCTCAAGGACGATGCGACTCAACGGAACTACCGCAGGCAAATCCTCGCGAAGATGTGAACTCTTGAAAGTGGACACACCACCTACACCAAGACAGAATTTCTCCATACGGAGATAGGCCTCGGCTTCCTTCTGATTACCGGTGAAGCAATGAAACACACCACCGGGAAGGTCTTTCTCATAGTGGCGCAATATCCCAAGGAGTTCGTTCTGTGCCTTGCGACAGTGAATCATCAGCGGCAGACGAGTTTCAACCGACCATTCCACCTGACGTTCAAAGGCTTGCAGTTGTTCCTTCTCGAACTCCCGACTCCAGTAGAAGTCCAGTCCCACCTCGCCGACTGCGATATAGCGGGGTTCTGCAACGGCTCCGGAAAGATTGAGATCAAGCCGAGCTTTCATCTGCTTGAGCACATCCTGCCAGTCGCTCTTCACTTCCTCAGGCTGCAACCCTATCATGGGATAGGCAAAGTCGGGATACTCACGGCAACATTCCATTACCGTTTCTACACTTGAGATGTCGATGCCTGGAATGAACACAGCTTCCACTCCGGCTTCACGGGCACGGGCCATTACCTCGGCCCGGTCAGCGTTGAACTCCTCACCATCAAGATGAGCATGGGTATCAATGAATGTCATGAGACGAAAATCAGTATTTACGATGAAGCAAAGTTTCTGCGTAGTTTCTCAGCTGGGTCTTGCGCTCCTCTGCCACGCCTACAGCATTGATGTAGCGTTTACTTTGTTCGAAATAGTAAGCAATTTTTTCCTTGGCCAGCTTATCGATGCCCATCTCATTATAGAGCTTCGTGACAGCAGCTACTTTTTCGTCTCTGTCAAACTCTTTTGCGTCTATCCAGCGTTCGAGTTCGGCCAGCTGCTTGTCGTCTGCCCGGTTAAAGGCATTGATAAGCATATAGGTTTTCTTGTTTGACGTGATATCACCGCCGATTTTCTTTCCGAAGACGGCAGGATCACCATAAACATCGAGGTAGTCGTCTTGCAACTGAAATGCAAGTCCTATCTGTTCTCCGAAGTGATAGAGGTTGTCGCAGTCGGTCTGTGGAGCATCTGCGAGGATGGCACCGATTTTCAGTGCGCAAGCCAGGAGCACGCTGGTCTTAAGACGAATCATCTCCACGTATTCCTCCTCGCTTACGTCATTACGCTTCTCGAAATCCATATCGTACTGCTGTCCTTCGCCGATTTCAAGAGCAGTCTCGGTAAAGAGACCTATGACTTGCTGTAGTTTGTCCGGAGCACACGAAGCCATGCGCTGATAGGCCAGCACAAGCATGGTATCTCCTGAGAGAATAGCCGTATTGGCATCCCAGCGACGATGAACTGTCTGGTGTCCGCGCCGCAGGTCGGCATTGTCCATCAGGTCGTCGTGCAGCAGTGTGTAGTTGTGATAAGTCTCCAGTGCGAGGGCCTGCATGAGAATGCTTTCGGGGTCTTCACGAAACAAGTTGTAAGCGAGCATCATCAGCACGGGTCTGATGCGTTTGCCCCCCATGGAGAGCACATAGCGGATGGGCTCATAGAGCGTGATGGGTCGGCGGTCGTATTTCAAATGGTCAAGTCCGTCGTTGACAATTGTTAGCAGTTGGTCAGGCGTGTACATAATGCGATGTGTTTATATGGATATAAATGCTATTCAATATAGATAAGTTTCATATCTCTTCTCAAAGACTTAGCACTTCTCAGTAAATGAGACGGCGGGTCTTCGTCAGAGAACGAAATTGATGGGGATGACCACCATGGTACGGCAGGGTTGCTCGTTCATAAGTCCCGGTTTCCACCTGGGCATCATCTTCACCACGCGGAGAGCTTCCTGATCAAGATTAGGATCTACACTCTTCTCTATCTTCGGCTGAGCAATAGAACCGTCCTTGTTTACGATGAAAGACACCACCACTTTACCCTGTATACGTTGCTGGCGAGCCACGTTGGGATAATGGAGATTGCGCGTAATCCATTTCATGAACTGCACGATGCCACCGGGAAATTCAGGCAATTTTTCCACGGTGCGCAACAAGGTGGTATCCTCTTCCACAGGCACCTGCGGAATGGCCTCGGTGACATTGGAGGTCTTTGTCTCTCCCTCACCGCTGCCAATGACGAGAGGACTGGTCACGGGAGAAATCTTGTCCGTGGCATTCGTCTCGTGATTCACGGCTTTGACGTTTTCCGTGACAGACTTCGAAGCTGGTGCCTGCACGGCCGCAATCATGTCATTACGGTCTATGGGAGGCATCATCTCCAGGTCCTGATCCATCTCGTCGAGCAGTTCATCGTTATCTTCGGTCTCGGCAGGATGGGAAGTATATTCCAGTCCGGTCAGCAATAAGGCAAGTCCTACCACGAGCCCCAAAAGGAACCCGCGGAGCCTATCTTGAGCCGTTGCTTCCTCGGAATAGTTGTTCGTCTGCATGTCTAATTTGGTTCATCTGCGAGACAAGAGCGAATTCTTCCTTCGAAAATTAAGGACGATACGCTCTACAATAATCTTCGCCGAAAATCGTTTTATGCTTGAAAACTTACTGCAAATTTACAGTAGTTTATTGAAAAAGCAGTATCTTTGCCCAACATTTTAGCTTATTTAGATGAAAAAGGTCCTCGCAGCATTCCTCTTTTCAACCATAGCGCTGACCCTCGGTGCCCAGGAAAGTCAGACACAATATAATTTCTTGCGTCTGCCCGTAAGCACCCGTGCTGCAGCATTGGGCGGCGACAACATCTCGGTTGTGGAAGACGACGGAAACCTTATCTTCAATAACCCCGCCCTGCTGTCTTCAGTAAGCGACAAGACTCTGACATTGGGATACATGAACTACATGTCTGGAGTGAATGCCGGCAGTGCCTCGTTCTGCAAGACCGTGAAAGAACGCGCCACATGGGCGGTCTCATGCCAATATATCGACTATGGCGACATGAAGGAAACTGACGAGAACAATACTGACCTTGGTTCCTTCTCGGCTCACGACATCTCACTGGCAGGCTATTTCTCATACCTGCTCACTGACAGGCTGTCGGGAGGAATCGCCGGTAAGATGATATTTTCCTACTTAGGCGACTACAACTCCATAGGATGTGCCGTGGATCTGGGACTGAACTATTACGACGCGGACCGCGACTGGTCAATTTCCCTTGTGGCACGTAATCTCGGCGGTGAGTTAAAGGCTTACAACGAGGATTATGGAAAACTGCCAATCGATTTGCAGGTGGGTGTCACCAAGGGCTTTGCAAACTTCCCATTCCGCCTGTCGGTCTCCCTGGTAGACCTGAACCACTGGGGCTATTCCTTCTTCGACCACGCCGTTGTTGGTGCTGAACTTCTGCTGGGCGAGACGCTGTGGATTGGTGGAGGATACAATTGCCGCAGAGCTCACGAGATGAAAATCGAAAGCTCCGACGGCGAAAGCAGTCACGGGGCAGGTATTACTCTCGGAGGTGGTCTCACACTCGAACGGTTCAAGATTGGGGTGTCATGGGGCAAATATCACGTTTCCAGCAGCAGTCTGATGGTGAATCTGGGCTATCAGTTCTGACCCCTCCGGGATGTCTCCTCCAATTTTCCGGGAAAGGAACTTCACTCGCACTTATCTTGCAAAAACAAAAATACATTCCAAAACAATCATAACTATGAAAAAGATAACTATCGCCATTGACGGATTTTCCTCTTGCGGGAAGAGCACGATGGCTAAGGACTTGGCACGTCGCGTGGGCTATGTCTATGTGGATACAGGTGCCATGTATCGTTCTGTCACCCTTTTTGCCATGCGTCACAATCTCTTCAATGCTGACGGAAGTGTGAAGACGGAGGAACTGAAAGCACTCATGCCCCAGATAAAAATTTCTTTCAAGGTGAACACTGAAACTGGTTGTCCCGACACCTACCTCAACGGAGAATTGGTGGAGCGCGAGATCCGCACTCTCGAGGTAAGCCAGCATGTCAGTCCCGTTGCCGCACTGCCTTTCGTCCGTGAGGCCCTTGTGAAACAACAACAGGCCATGGGGCACGACAAGGGCGTTGTGATGGACGGGCGCGATATCGGTACCGTGGTATTTCCAGATGCCGAGCTAAAGATATTTGTCACCGCCTCGGCAGAAGTGCGTGCACAGCGTCGCTATGATGAACTGAAAGCCAAAGGGATGCCCGCCGACTATAATGATATCCTGAAGAACGTGAAGGAACGCGACGACATCGACTCGCACCGTGCTGTGGCACCTCTGCGCCGGGCCGACGACGCCCTGCTGCTGGACAACAGCAACATGACCATCGAAGAACAGAACCAATGGCTCATGGACAAATTTAAGGAAAAAGCAGAAGCCTAAGGGCCCCGGCATGGCAGCAGTCAAAGAAAAGGCGATTATCTGGTTCCGGTTCGTTTTTTCCAATTGTCTTTTACATAGTCTGTCGGGAAGTGGGTAGAGTTAACAATGGCTCCGCCGCGCTCATGAATCCAAGTGTCGAGTTGCCGTTTCCCCTCTTTGAGGACGATGACGCGGGCTCCGTTGCGCAGGTGGTTGTATTCCGTGTTGCCGCCGGAGTATCGTCCGTGTGCCAAGAGGATGCCGTAGTACATCAGGCTGTAGTCATTGTCGTGGTCGTGACCGCAGAACACAGCCATGACATCACCCATTTCCTTCATCTGCGTGAAGAGACCGGAGTTGAGTTTGGGAGTGTAAGCTCGTTCCATACGAGTGCCGAAAAACGACACCTGGGGATCAGACATGGCAAGATTATATTCAGGCAACGGATAGTGCATGAAAGCCACGGCAGGAAGTGTGCGTCCGCCGTGGCGAGAACGGAACGACTGACTGCGCTCACGATACCAGGATATTTGCCGCCATGTGAACCACTGATAGCCACCAACACCTGACATGCGCGACTTGGCATAGCTTTGAAAGCAGTATATCAATGCGGCTGTAGCTTTCGACCGTGAAGCTTGAACAGGCAGAACATAGTCGAGAGATGTTCCCTGACGAACCGGCTGTACATTGTACGCACCTCGCGTCATTCGGTCGTAAAGCAGTGAGACCGGCGTGCCCTGTTCCGGGTCGTGATTGCCTAACAGCATGCAATAAGGTACACGAAGTGATTCAAAGATATTGATGACAGCCTGCAGACATGTATCGCCGGGTGATGAATAAATGATGTCGCCGGTAACAACTACGAGATCAGGCTTCTCGTCCATCACCACCTCCCGAATGCACTCCTCAGCCTGCTTCGACTTGGCACTGCCTACAACATAGTGCAAGTCGGTGAATTGCACTATTTTGAACCAGCCATCATGAAATTTCAGCTCAGGCTTTTGAGCCGAAACTGTGAAAGGAAGAAGTATGAAGAGGAAGCAAAGAAGTTTCAACCTTGCTGCCCCTGTCAGTTTGCTGTCAATCATCATTGCTTTATAATATTTTTATTGGCGTGCTGCCGGCCGGGGCTGTAAGGCTCCTCCGTAGTTATCTGGTTTCCCGGGCACTACCCTCCTGCAAAGTTACTTTTTTCCTGCGAGTCCACAAGAAATTGAAAAAGATTTCTTGCCTCTATGACAAAAATAGAGTATATGCCTTCTACCAAAGACCTGGTTATTTTTTTCATTCTTTTGTCGTCTGTTCTTTAAGGAAAGCGGAAAATTAATTGTAACTTTGCAACATGATTTATGCTAAGCTACACAGAAGCAATAGGTTTTACTCTATTATTCTTCTCTGCCTCCTGGTTTTTACGGCAGTTCATGCCGGTGCTCAGAAACGTGAGTTCCGCGGTGCGTGGATACAGTGTGTCAACGGTCAGTTTCAAGGAATGGCTCCTGCAGCCATGCAACAGATGCTGAGCCATCAGCTCGACGTGCTACAAGCCGACGGGGTGAATGCCATCATCTTTCAGGTGCGTGCTGAGTGCGATGCACTCTATCCCAGCAGACTGGAGCCCTGGAGCCGCTATCTCACCGGACAGCAGGGACGAGCTCCGCAACCCTATTGGGACCCGTTGCAATGGATGATAGACCAGTGTCACCGGCGGGGAATGGAACTTCACGCCTGGATAAATCCGTTCCGTGCAAAGACCAAGGGTACCACCCTGCTGGCTTCAAATCATGTTTCACGGCTGCACCCCGAATGGGTGTTCAACTATGGAGATTTGCAGATTCTTAACCCTGCCTACAAACAGGCGCGAGATTATATCTGCCGCGTAGTGGACGACATCGTGAGTCGCTACGACATCGACGGACTGCATATCGACGACTACTTCTACCCATACCCGGAGGCCGGACTGCAAATACCCGACCAGCAACTTTACAGGCAGCAACCCATGGGCTTTAAAACCATCGGCGACTGGCGGCGCAATAACGTAAACCTCTTCATACAGCAACTCTTCGAGACCATCCATGAGCGCAAACCGTGGGTGAAGTTCGGTGTATCCCCCTTCGGCATTTATCGTAACCGTGCTTCCGACCCGCGCAACGGTTCAAATACTCGCGGTCTGCAAAACTATGACGACCTCTATGCCGACGTGCTGCTTTGGATAAACAACGGATGGGTGGACTATTGTGCACCACAACTTTATTGGCAGATAGGACATCCTGCTGCCGACTATGCCACACTCATCAAGTGGTGGGATCGCATGGCTGCCAACCGCCCGCTCTTTATAGGCGAAGACGTGGAGCGCACTGCGAAATATGCCGACCCGCAAAATCCCAACTCCCATCAACTGCCTGCCAAGCACCGGCTTCACCAGCAGATGCCTCATGTGCAGGGCACCGTCCTCTGGTATGCAAAAGCTGTAGTAGACAATGTAGGCAACTACGGTTCCGTGCTCCGCAACAATTATTGGAAATATCCCGCCTTACAGCCACAGATGCCCTTCATCGATCACAAGGCACCCAAAAAGCCCAAAAAGGTGAAGGCCACTTGGACAGCCGACGGATACATCTTGAACTGGCGAAAGCCTAAAGGCAAGCACTGGGACGATGAGGTGGTACGCTACGTGGTCTATCGCTTCGCCGACGGAGAGAAGAGAAATCTGGACGACCCCTCAAAAATTGTCACCGTAACCAATGCCACCAGCCTGAAGTTGCCTTACAGAGCCACAGACACTAAATACACTTACGTAGTGACGGCTCTTGACCGGCTCTCTAACGAAAGCAAAGGCGTGAAAAAAAAGGTACGGCTCTGAGAGAGACAAAAAGGGAAATGGCTTGATCTCCCGGAGCCGTTTCCTGTCAGGCTAAAGAGTAAAAAGATTAGAAAAGGATAATAATGAAAGAGTTTTTGATTGTCGGACTCGGCAGTTTCCTTGGTGGCGGTTCACGCTATGCAGTGTCGCAGTTGATGAAGTCTGTCTTCGGTTCTGCCACTCCTATGGGGACATTGACAGTGAACATAGTAGGCTGCTTCCTTATCGGTTTGCTCTCCGCAATGAGTTTCGACGGCCGCTGGCTCACACCTGCCATGCGCCTCGTGCTGGTGACAGGTTTCTGTGGCGGTTTCACCACATTCTCTACTTTCATGAGCGAGAATGCCGGTCTGTTGCAAAATCGTGATTACATGATTTTTGCCGCTTACCTCTTAGCCAGTCTGCTACTTGGATTTGCCGCTCTCGTTGGCGGTCATGAGCTTGCAAGAATGGTATAAAACAGATGATAACAAAGGACAGCATAGAATCAGCTTATTGTTTCTTCCATCAGAAACTGAGAATTTACGAGAAGTCAACGCTCGACTGGCAGCGCGACGACATTGAATATGCCATTGCTGACTATACCAACCGAATGAGCCAGGAGTTATACGCCCAATTGAGCGACGGCCGTCCGGACTATCTCCGTGACCATCAGCACTTCGAAGCCGATCTTCGGCACGCGGTGGAAAAGTTGGAATCTCCGGCTTGATTTCCTAATTTGACAGGGTGTCCCCCGTTCCCCGGATATTTTGTCTTCCCAACTTTTCCCGCCTGTCCTTTGGGGTTCCGCTCCTTCTGTTCGGCGCAGCTCGGCTGCGTTGCTCTCGTTCGCTTTTCGGTTGTTCTCGCCTTTAGACGAAGCTCAACTTTAGACACACCCAGTCGCCCAGTTGTTTGCGACTGTCTTCCTTCAAGCCTTGTTTACCGGCACATTCCAACAATGAAGGTATGTCCTGCTCATAGAAGCCGCTGATAATGAGGCTCCCCTCACGACTCATAACATCCTGAAATGCAGGAATATCAGCCAAGAGAATATTACGGTTGATATTAGCTACCACAACATCAAAGATGCCATTCACATGCGACAGCACACAGGCATCGCCATGAAACACCTGCAAATTTTCCACCTTATTCAGTTCCGCATTTTGCCTGGCATTGTTCACGCACCACTCGTCGATGTCATATCCCACGACATCTGCCGCTCCCATCTTCGAAGCTGCAATACCGAGAATACCCGTACCGCATCCGCAGTCGAGCACCCGCTTGTCCTTTAAATCCATATCCAGCAAAGTGGCCAGCACCATCTGCGTAGTCTCATGGGTACCCGTTCCGAAAGAGTTAACGGCACAAATGCCGATGTGAATCCTACCGTCTGACTTTGCAGGTGCTTCTGTGTGGCGGGCATCGGTCACGATGAGGCGGTCGTCTATCACGATAGGTTCAAAGCCTTCATTTTCCCATGTTGCATTCCAGTCTTTCACCTCAGAGGGCGTCACTTCATAACTCACCGTCACGCCAGGCATGAGGTCGGTCACTGCAGCATCAAGAGCCTGTCGGTCGAAATTCTGCTCTTGCACATAGCCTCGTAATCCCTGTTCAGCTTCCTCAAAAGCTTCCAGTCCCGCCTCCCCTGCGGCATCAGCCAGCAGGTCGCGAGCCGTCTCCAGGAGAGAGTCATCGCATGTTATCTTAAAGTCGATTGTAAGATATTTCATCTTTGTTAGATTAATTTCACGATGCAAAATTAAAAAAAATAGGGAAAAACCTACCATGCTTTAGGGTTTTTCCTTATATTTGCAGTGAATAAACATATAATTTTGTTGCAGTAAAAGACTGCAAAAATAAGAAAGGTGAAGATTATGAAAAAGATATTTGCTCTATTGGCTTTAGCAAGTCTGCCACTGTCCTCCCTTTTTGCACAGGACGACGACTTGTATTTCACTCCCGATAAGAGTGAAGACGTCCCCGTTGTTAAGGAGACACCAAAAAATACGTATTACCGCGGAAGCAACCGCGATGTCGACGAATATAATCGCCGTGGTCAGTTCCGCAGTCGCTATCAGGGTATTTCCTCAGACAGCACAAACGATATCATCAACTTTGTTCCAGGCGAAGGAGTCTATCCTGACAGCACTTATGTCGATACATCTTTCGTCTACTCACAACCCGGCTACGACGGTGATGAAGATTACCGCTACACTCGCCGCATGAGTAGATGGGACGGATTCTATGACCCGTGGTTCTACAGCTACTATTATTCGCCCTGGAGATGGGGCTGGTATAGCCCTTGGTACTATGGCTATGCAGGCTGGTACGACCCCTGGTTCTATGACTGGTACTGGTACGATCCCTGGTACTACGGCTACTACCCTTGGGGCTGGTATGGCGGCTGGTATAGTCCTTGGTACTATGGAGGCTGGGGACCCGGCTATTGGGGCGGCTATGCCTATCACGGCGGACCCAACTCAGGCGGCTTTACGGGTGCTCGTACTTGGAACGGTCCGTACTACGGCGGCAGAGCCTCGGCTTCAAATCGCAGTTTCGGCAACGCCTCACGCAGCTCAGCAAACCGTACTTATCGCAGCAGCCGCAACCGCAGCTTCGGCAGAGCGCGCTCTTCTAACCGGTCTTTCGAACCACAGCAATACAGTTATCCTTCACATTATCCTTCTCAGACCCGGTCACAGAGCTCATTCGGCAGCTTCGGCAGTTCGCATAGCAGCTTCGGCGGTGGCTTCGGTGGTGGAGGCGGTCGCATCGGCGGTGGTTCCATCGGCGGTGGCGGTCACTTCGGCAACCGCAGATAACACCAACGGTCACGCTAACTTTTATCAGATGAAGACTTGTTATGTAATCTATAATATATAATGTATATCCAGACACTATGAACAAGAAACTATTTGCAATGTTACTCTGCGCCGGAACGGCCTCACTTCAGGCCGTGGCGCAAGAGACTTACCAGGATACAAAACTCGTGGAGAACGAGCTGAACGGAACGGCCCGCTACGTGGGTATGGGTGGTGCTATGGAGGCCCTTGGCGCCGATATCTCCACCATCTCTTCTAACCCTGCCGGTATCGGTCTCTTCCGCAAGAGTCAGATTGCCGTTTCTGGCGGACTCGTTTCTCAAAACGATGCAGAGACTTCTTTTAGTTATGGAGGAACTGAAATCAATTTCGACGGCAACAAGACCAATGCCAGTTTCGATCAGATAGGTTTTGTGTGGGCTAAGCGCACCGGCCGTCGCTCGTTCCTCAACTTTGCTTTCAACTATCACAAGAGCCGCAATTTCGACCAGATTCTCAATGCAGCTAATTCGCTCAGCAGCGCTTCGCAAAACAAGCTCACTGCACTGAAATACGGGATGGGAGCCACAAATTACAACTGGAACGGAGTGGATGCCAACTACGGCTATTATAATAGTGACAATTCCATGTCACCACTCTATTATCAAGAGACGGTAAATGGTGAGACAACCACAGGTATGAACTATGTGAATGCCACACAGTATCTCTTCGGACAATATCAGAAGGGATATATCGGCACTTACGACTTCAACATCAGCGGCAACATTAATGACCGGGTATATTTGGGTATCACCTTCGGCATCCATGATGTCAACTATCGCTCGAACAGTATCTATACTGAGGATCTCGCCGACGGTGGAAGTGCAACAACTTGGGAGACACTGAAAATTGACGGAACGGGCTTCGACGTGAAGTTTGGTGCCATCTTCCGTCCCATCGAGGATTCACCCTTCCGCATCGGCGCCTATGTCAACACGCCAATCTTCTACGACCTCACGCAGAGAAACGATGCTGACCTGAGTATGGACGGCACCTATAACATCGAAAGTTCCAACTCCGCTGATTATGACTTCAAAGTCTATACTCCCTGGAAGTTCGGTCTGAGCCTCGGTACTACTGTTGGTAACTATCTCGCCCTCGGTGCCACCTATGAGTATTCCGACTATGCCGGTATCGACAACCGTGTGAACGACGGTGGCTACTACGACTGGTATGGAGAGTGGTATGATTCCAGCAGCAGTGATGACGTGATGAATGACCACACCGACGCGACCCTCAAGGGCGTACATCTGCTCAAGCTCGGTATGGAGGTGAAGCCCATTGACAACTTCAGCATTCGTGCCGGTTACAATTTCCAGTCGGCTATCTTCGACGAGGATGGTTTCCGCGATGGTTCCTTGGAGTCGCCGGGTGTATGCTATGCCACTTCCACCGACTACACCAATTGGAAATCCACCAACCGCTTCACAGTCGGACTGGGCTATCAGGCTGGTCCCTTCAACATCGACTTGGCTTACCAGTACTCGCAGACCAATGGCACGTTCTATCCTTTCATGAGCTACTTCGACGACAGCGACTCGTCATTGGACAACGTGGCTACTTCTTCTGACGTGAACTTCAAGCGCAACCAGTTGCTCCTTACGCTGGGCTACAGGTTCTGACGGTAGATGATATAACACATTAGGAACAGCCAAACGTTCCTTATTATGACTCGCAACAACCCAAAAGGCGCGGCAGTCATTGACCGTCACGCCTTATTTTTCATTATTCATAAACTTTCACCTTAACAAGAAGGGGAGCGTGAAAACGTTCCCCTTATTTTTTGCGGTTAATTCAACTTCCCCATGACAGCTGAACTTTCGTGAATAACATCCATATCCGCTGCCAGGCTATTGGTGCCACTTTGCAGGGTTGCCGGCACCCCCTTCGGTTCCCCCGTTAATCGGAGGACAGAAATGTGCCGGCCCCCGTCTGAATTTTCGAGGTCTTTAGGTTGGGACCAAAGTTCTCTTTGTTTTCTTTATTGAGGCATGGCGGTACGGTCTTTAGGTTAGGGGCAGCAATTTGGTTTCAGCACAACCAATAAAAAGGGGAGCGTTCACACGTTCCCCTTTTCCTGGTAATATGTTATGTAATTTCTAAAAAATAAAATTGTTCTTATGACCATAAGTTCTGAGTTGAACGTTCCCTTGCTTAGAGAATGGTTTTCACTGCCTCGAGCATTCCCTTCTCCTGAATGAGGTCGAGATAGCTCTTTACGAGAGCGGTGAGACCGGGAACGGTCTTGTTCAAGTCCTCATGCCATACGTAGTCGAATGCCAGCACACCCTCGGCAATCTTCTGCGTATCGCCCGTTGCCCAAAGTTCCTTGAGGTGCTCCATAATCTTCGGATCATCGTTAGGTACGATTTCGGTTCCGTCGGCACGTTTGCCACCCTTGTAATAAGTAATGATGGCAGCCAGACCGAATACCAGTCCCTTAGGCAGCTCACCCTTGCGCTTCAGATAAATCTTCACGCCGGGCAGATCGCGTGTCTCGTATTTGGGGAATGAGTTGAGCATGATGCTCGTCACCTGATGGTCTACGAAGGGATTTTCGAAGCGTTCCAGCACGTCGGAAGCAAACTTCTGCAGTTCCTCCATCGGCAGGTCAAGTGTCTGCATGAGCTCGTCAAACTGCACCTTGTGGACATATTTACCAATGACAGGATGCTCGCAGGCATCGCGCACGATATTCACACCGCTGAGGAAAGCCACAGGTGAAAGAACTGTGTGAGGACCATTCAACAGAGTCACCTTGCGAGCATGATAAGGTTTCTCGTCGTCAGTGATAAGCACGTGCAGGCCAGCCTTGTCGGCAGGGAACTCCTCTTTGAGCTGCTCCACCGTCATATTCTCGGCCTTCTCAATAACCCAGAGGTGGAAGCTCTCGGCCTTTACCACGAGGTTGTCACGGTAGCCGATCTTCTGCTGAATCTCATTGATTGTGTCACGGGGGAAGCCGGGAACAATACGGTCAACGAGGGTAGCGCAGACATAGCAGTACTTCGTGAACCACTCCTTAAAGCCCTCATAATCCTTGCCGAAGTCATCTTTCCAAAGCTCAATATACTGATAAATGCAGTCTTTCAGATGATGACCGTTGAGGAAGATGAGCTCACAAGGCATCAGTATCATTCCCTTCGTGGGGTCACCGTTGAAATATTGATAACGATGGAAGAGCAGCTGAACCAGCTTGCCAGGATAAGAGGAAGCAGGAGCGTCGCTCAGCTTGCAAGCCGGATCGAAGGCGATGCCGGCCTCGGTGGTATTAGAAATGATGAAACGCATTTCAGGTTGCTCGGCGAGTGCCAGGAAAGCCTGATTCTGCGAGTAGGGATTAATGGCACGACTCACCACGTCAATACGGGTCAGTGTGTTCACGGGCTGTCCGTTCTCCTTGCCTTGCAGGTTCACATGGTAGAGGCAGTCCTGACCATTGAGCCAGTCAACCATACCCTTTGCCAGTGGCTGTACGATAACCACAGAAGAGTTAAAGTTAGTCTTCTGGTCCATGTTAAAGATAATCCAATCTACAAAAGCGCGCAGGAAGTTGCCCTCGCCAAACTGAATAATACGCTCAGGCATCTGACTCTTAGGAGCCGTGTGTCTGTTAAGAGAAGGTAATTGGTTCATTTGATTTGTTTGATTAAATGTTTTTTACTTGTTCGTTTTTTCTGTATGCAAAGATACGAAATCTATCAATGGGCAGTAGCAGATAAGCGTGTTAAATAAACGTAAACCTTTGCGTGACCTGTAACTTTCATACCTTTGCCGGACAATGTTCCGGAAAAAATGAATTAACTTTGCAAGGATAACAAGAGACTTAATTCAGCAATATTATGAAACAGACCAAGATAGTATGCTCCATCAGCGACCGCCATTGTGACGTGGCCTTCATTCGCCAGCTCTATCTGGCAGGCATGAACGTAGTACGTATGAACACCGCTCATGCCACTCCGGACGGCATTCGTGAGATTATCCGAAACACCCGTGCCGTGTCACCCCATATCGGAATCCTTATCGACACCAAGGGCCCGGAGGTGAGAACCACCGACGTAAAAGAGCCCATAGAATATAAGACCGGCGACGTTGTGAAAATCTTCGGACGCCCTGAGATGGACACCGAGCACGATATCATCAATGTATCCTATTCCGACTTTGTACACGATGTGCACAAGGGAGATCACGTGCTCTTCGACGACGGTGCCATCTCCATGGAAGTGATGGAGAACGTAGGACCTATGCTCGTGGCCCGCGTGGAAAACGACGGTGTGCTGGGTGCTCACAAGAGCGTGAACGTGCCTGGTGAACACATCGACCTGCCGGCTCTCACCGAAAAGGATAAACGCAATATCCTGCTGGCCATTGACGAGGACATCGACTTCATTGCTCACAGTTTCGTTCGCTCGGCAGCTGACGTAAAGGCGGTACAGCAGATTCTCGACGAGCACCATTCCGACATCAAGATTATCTCCAAGATAGAGAACCAGGAAGGCGTGGACAACATCGACGAAATCATCGATGCCAGCTATGGTATTATGGTGGCACGCGGTGATTTGGGCATTGAAGTTCCCATAGAGCGCATTCCCGGTATTCAGCGCAGTATTATTAAGAAATGTGTGCGCAAGGCAAAACCCGTTATTGTGGCCACGCAGATGCTCCATACCATGATTACCAATCCGCGTCCGACCCGTGCCGAGGTAACCGACATCGCCAACGCTATCTATTCGAACACCGATGCGTTGATGCTCTCCGGCGAAACCGCATCGGGCAAGTATCCCGTGGAAGCTGTCAAGACGATGGCTTCCATTGCCGAACAGGCCGAGAAAGACCGTAATACTTTCGGTCATCAGGAAGAAGTACAATTGTCTGAGCATTGCTCACAAAGAGAGTTCCTTGCCCATGCTGCCATCGATGCCACGCGCCGGCTCGGCGTAAAGGGCATTATCACCGACTCCGAAACAGGTGAGACCGCCCGCCATTTGGCTGCTTTCCGGGGACCCACCCCTGTGCTGGCTATCTGCTACAAGGAAAAGACCCAGCGCTGGCTCAACCTCTCCTACGGTATCATTGCCGTTTATCAGAAAAAACATATCAGTGCGGTACAGATGTTCACTGCTGCCCTCCGTATGCTCCGACAGAAAGGCTACATTGAGGATAAAGACAAGATTGCTTACCTCTCCGGCTCCTTCGGTGAGGGCGGCGGTACCACCTTCCTCGAAATCAACAAGGTGAAAGAGGTGTTCGACCGCAGTTATAAATTCCACTTGCCTCAAGAACAAGAAACAGAGGAGCAAGAAAAGCAACAGTCTTAAATCCGACTGACGTTCCGATAAAATTTTTATGGCACGTGCCGTTGTTAAGCGACACGTGCCATAATTTTTTACCCCGAACCTCGTTCTCGATGTTGCTGAAGCAATCTCAAGGAAGTTCAGATATTCGTTTCCATCTGGACATCGCACCTGTCAAACTCCGAGGGCCTCAGGGGCAAGTGCTTGAATCCGTACTTCTCATAGAGATGCACGGCAGACTCACATTTCTTGTTGCTTTCCAGGAAAATGCGGTGCTTACCCAACATCCGTGCCTTTTCCAGGCATTGAGCTATCAAGCGATTACCGATGCCCTTTCCCCTTGTGGAGGGATCCACAGCGAACTTCACCAGCTCGCAATCATACTCGGGCCATCGCGTAGGCATCATGGCACAGGTACCTACAGGTTTCCCGTTCTCTTCAGCAATAAGTATGAATCCGCCCGGCCGCAGTATGTTTTCCACGGGATGGTCCAGTTCCTCCAAATCCTTCGGCTCCACATTATGGAAAATAGTGTTTATCCATTCCTTATTCAATTCGAGGAATGCCTTGTGATGCTTTGAATCGTCATAATCTACTATTTGCACAGAGTCTCCTTCACGTGCCACTTTTTGCTCCACTACCCTGTTAAAAAGCGATTTCTCATCCAAAGATTTCATCCAAACGTCTATGATATCGCTCAATTGCGAATGCGTCTCCTCATCGATGCCTTGAAGAGCTATTTTCATGTCGTGACATTGATTCAGAAGTACAGGAACCATCTTCTGCGCCTTTGGAGTGAGTGACACCTGTGTCCGCCGCTTGTCGGCAGGGTCGACAGTGGTCTTTGTAAGTCCCGCTGCTTGCATCTCTTTAACTATCTGCACAACGGAGGGATGAGTCTGCCCTATTTCCTTTGAAATCTCCGTAATGCCTTTGCCTTCACTTCCCACGAGAGAGAAGAACACAGTGAACCACTTGGGCTTCAACTCCACTCCATACAAGTTGTAAATTAGAGAGGCGTCCGTATTCAGAGCCTCAACCAATAGTCTTAGTTTACTACCTAAGGCCACTTCGCCAGCGCGATTAAAAACTTCGTACTTCATTACAATTATGTAATTAGTTACCTAAATTTTAGGCCGGCAAAATTATACAAATAATTTGATATAAAGAAATAATACGTAATTAATAACATAGTTTAACGCTATATTATTCTTGCTCGCAAATCGGATACCATCTAACATCTTTGTTATAGCTACTTGATTGCCATTTAATATAATGGCGCATAGACGAGAAGCACCACGGCTTTAACTCCTTCCGATAATTTTTAAACAGTATGACATCAGAATATGCCGGCGTTTTTTACACCTTATTCTTCTGTATTGAGTCCGTCTATTTTAAACGGACTTATCATAAATACTTGATTATAAGGGTGATAAACGAATTGGTCTCATTAAAAAAGCAGATGGAAGAAAACAAAGTGGCTTTTCTTCGGAAAATCAAAAAGGTGTTATAATTTTGCAACGAATCTCAAACCGAGCGACGCTATGCTGCTCGCCAGAATACCAAATGGGAACAATCATGAACCACGACAACAATAAACAACAAACCATCGGTCACCTCTACGAGGTCCTCCGATCCGACCTGCAAAAATATTTCTTTGCAGCCGTCCACAACACGCAGGACGCGGAGGACATGGTGCAAGACCTATTTATAAAGGTGCTTGGACTGGACATCATGGTGGAAGAGACCGCCCGACAAGTTATCTTCGTTATGGCCCGGCGCATGATTATCGACCACTATCGCCATCGTCAGATTGTCCGTGATAGTTGGGACCGTATTTTCCAGCAAGAATCCCAATACATCACTCCTTCTCCCGAAAGACGTATTGAAGCTGCCGACTTGCTGCATCTGGAACAGCAGCACACGTTCGGAATGCCATACAAACGAGCGCTTGTATACCATCTGTATCACCACGAAAACATGAGTACTGAAGAAATTTCTGTAGAGATGGGACTGAGTCGCCGCACCGTAGAATCGCATATCTACACAGCCACTAAGGAAATGAGACATTATCTAAGAAATATAATTTAAACAAAACATCATACTTTATGAAACACTACATTGCAAAAGTTTGTCTATTGGGATGCTGTATGACCCCGTTCATTCCCGCAACAGCCGGGAACAGTCAGACACCGGCAGTGAACCAGCAACAACAATTCACCAAGGGTACGGTAACCGATAAGAACGGAGAACCTCTTATCGGAGTGACCGTCACGACTGCTAACGGAAAGACTTTGGGTGTCACGGACATTGACGGAAACTTCACCGTCAACGTAGCAAAGGGCACACCTCTCAAATTCACCTATATCGGTTATAAGCCGTTCTCGGCAACAGCCAACGGCGGCAGAATCGACGTAAAGTTAGAGGAAAACAATGCCGAACTTCAAGAAGTCGTGGTTGTCGGCTACGGCACACAGAAGAAAGCTACCCTGACAGGTGCTGTAAGTATGGTAAAAGGTGATGACGTACTTAAAGGACGTGCAACCAGCAACGTTGCAACAGAACTTCAAGGCGCAATACCTGGCCTGACAATTACAAGAACAAGCTCTCGTCCTACTTCTAATCCAAAGATTAGTATTCGCGGCGGCATTTCTGCTAACTCCAATTCGCCTCTTATTCTGATTGATGGTGTCGATGCCTATGCATGGGAACTCAACAATCTGAATCCCAACGACATCGACAATATCTCTGTGTTGAAGGATGCAGCAGCATCAATCTATGGTGCACGTGCAGCCGGTGGCGTCATCCTAATCACCACCAAGCGCGCAAAGGAAGGTCGACTGAGCGTGACCTACAACGGTTCAGTCACCATGAACTATCCTGGCAAGGACTATCCTGCGGCTACAGGATCTGAATGGGCACGAATGATGTTGATGGCAGACTACAACGATACTAATCATGCCGGTGGTGCCTCAACATTGTGGACTTGTGGCTCCAACAACTTCAATGAGGAATTTTACACCAAAGTGATGAACAATGAAGCCTTCTTCTGGGATGGAAACCATAAATATAGAATTGACCCATTAAATGCTGACATACCAGATGAAGTATATGGCACGACATGGGGCACTTCACAAAATCTGAGTGTATCTGGAGGTAGCAAGAACATGCATTCTATGACGTCTATCGGATATGCAAATGACCGTTCATTGATAACTGAAGTCTACGATGGTCAGCGTAAGTACAACTTCCGAAACAATACGGACTATCTTCTCGGAAAATATGTGAAAATCGAAACAGGCGTAAGCTATGAGATGAAAAATCAAAGCGAGCCTACCTACGGTATCGGCTATGGACTGCAAGACCCATACATATTCCCTCTTCGCACCAAGAATGGTTTGGGCTACTATTGCAATTTCGGTGGAAACAATCCTCTTGCCCACTTGGCACAGGGCGGCAAGACAAAGACCAATGGATACATGTTCAGGTTAAGCGGGAAAGTCACTGTAGATCTCGACTTCATCAGTCCCGCACTTAAAGGCCTGTCCTTCTATGCCAAGGGAAGCATTCGCCAATATCATGAGAACAAGAAAGTCCAAAGTCATAAAATTCAAATGTATGACTGGGATGATGACAATGGACTCTCCACTGGGAATGGTGCCGCAACAGGCTCTCGAGCCAACCGTGAGTTTTTACGAGAGGGCAACACTCGCGCACTCTATCAGCTCTATGAATACTTCCTCAATTATGACCGTACATTCGGTGACCACCATGTAACGGCTATGTTCGGAAATACAAACGAGTTAAGAGACAACCACTACACTCAGATGTATCGGCAAAGTGACGATCCTGTTATTCTCGATGATCTTAATGCCTATGATACAACAACCGACAAGATTGAATCATCTTCGGCTTATAAATGGTCATATGTTTCATTGGTCAGCCGTTTGGCTTACGATTATGCAGGCAAATACTTTTTGGAAGGAACTTATCGTCGTGATGGCAGCTCGCGCCTGGTAAAGAAGAATCGCTGGCAGGACTTCTTCGGAGTCCTTGCTGCATGGAGAATCTCAGACGAAGCCTTCATGAAAAAAGCGACTTGGCTCAGCAACCTGAAACTGCGTGCCAGCTGGGGCCAGAGCGGTAACGTATCTTCCATTGGAAACTATGAGGCTTATCCTACCATCGGAACAGGCACAACTATATTGAATGGAGTCAAGGTTCCTACTGCATGGATTTCGAAAATCACCGATGACAGCCGCACCTGGGAGACTGTCAACTCTACCAACGTTGGCCTTGACTTCGGATTCCTCAACAACCGCCTAAGCGGTTCGTTCGACTACTTCTGGCGCAAGAACGACGGCATGCTCATCAACATTACTTATCCTGCTGTCTACGGAGGTACTGCTCCCTCGACCAACTCTGGTGAATACAAGACCCACGGCTGGGAATTCACACTTGGATGGAAAGACAGAATAGGTAAGGATTTCTCCTACAATGTGTCATTCAATTTGTCAAATGCCAAAACAGAAGTGACATCCTATAAAGGCAAGACCGCTATCACTTGGGGAGTCAACTCTATTGTTGAAGGCAAGCCACTGAACGCGCTCTATGTTTTCAAGACAGATGGACTATTCCAGACCCAGGAGGAAGTCGATCAGTATTATGAGCAAATGAATGGTAACGTCTCAGGATCTCTCATGGGAAATGTCAAGAAAGGTTCTGCCAACGAGCTTATCCCTGGCTGTGTGCGACGTGTGGACCTCAATGGCGATAACGACATTACCAAGGACGACCTGTACTATTATGGCGATACCGATCCTCACTACAATTTCTCCATCAACTTGGGTGCCAGCTATAAGGGATTCGACTTCTCAATGTTTTTCCAAGGCGTAGGACAGCAATACAATAGGCGTAAAGGTCAAATGGGGTGTGCTTTCTGGAGCGGCTGGACTAACACAAGTGGTATCTATATGGACAATACTTGGTATGCTGGCGACGACAAAGGTTATCATGCAGCCAATTTAGATGCTGAGTACCCCATCATGAGTCGAAACGGCAAGCGCAACGACTGGAACTATAAGAACTACAACGACATCAACATCCACAACGACTGGTACATGCGTTGCAAACAGATACAGTTAGGATATACACTGCCAACACTCCTCACCAAAAAATTTGCTGTAGAGAAGCTCCGTGTATGGATTTCCGGAGAAAACCTTTTTGATATTTCCAATATCAAGGATGGATTCGATCCTGAAGCTCAGTCGTCAATGGGCACCTATAATGGAGTTGATGTCTTCGCAAGTTCAATATCCTTTGGACTGGATGTAACATTCTAATTACCAATAAATCAATATAAAAGTATACAAGATGAAAACAAATAAAATAATTCCGATATTAGCAGTCGCCGGAGCACTGATGTTTACGGGTTGTACAGACTGGCTTGACCAAGAGCCTATATCTAATGTATCTACCAGCTCTTATTTCAAAAACGCGTCACAATTCCAAGCTGCAGCCAATAATCTCTACAGTAAATTAGACGTCATAGGAACAGTACTTTACGACAATGGTACAGACCTGAGTCAGATTGGCTTGAATGAGATCTCCGGCAATATCGGAGCTCCAGCCAGTGATAAAGTTTATAGCGAACAGTACAAACGGCTTCGCACCGCCAACAACATCATAGAACAAGGTGAGAAGTATTCTGGCACCGACAATATTGATGCACCCTTGGGTACTGCCTATTTCTTCCGTGCATGGTTCCACTTCGGACTGCTGCAGCGCTTCGGTGGCATTCCTTTGGCATTAAGCGTACCTCAGACACAAAGCGACTTTGTATGGGGACCTCGTAACTCACGCTATGAGGTGATTGCCTCCATCCTCTCTGATCTTGAGAAGGCTCAAGAACTCATGGCAAGTACCACCAAGACCTCTACAGGTAATGATGGAAGCCTTGACATAGAAGCAGTGGACGCATTCAAGGCCCGTGTTTGCCTGTATGAAGGAACTTGGGAGAAATACAACGGTCGTGGTGCTGAAGACGAAACCAATGGCGATGGCACTACTGTAGGCGCTGGTACAGCCATGCCTGATGATTATCCCTCAGTGACAGAATTCCTGACTATGGCCAAAAACGAGTCGGCTAAGTTTGTCAGTGGTGGAGCCTATGCTTCTGAATATTCTCTTTGGATGGAATGCGAGGACAGTGATATTCCTTTCTATCAGAACACCTCTTCCCGCTATTTGTTCATCCTTGAAAACGCTGCCTCCAACCCAAGTGGTGCTGATAAGTCTTCCAACAATGAATCTATCCTGCGACGCTGCTATGAGGCCAGTCTCCAGTCTAAAGGCATTGACGGAACCCATGCACAGCCTTGCTCCGGCAACCGTAAGTTAATGGATATGTTCCTTTGCACGGATGGCTTGCCAATCAACATTTCTCCCCTCTTCAAAGGATATCATGGACTGGACAGCGAATTCAAGAATCGTGATGCACGCATGACAAGCCTGTTCCAGCAGATTGGCCACGCTTACTGGAGTGCTAATAATGAGCATGGAACATACGCCAATTTCTCGATTTCACCAGACAGTGATGCAAATAACAAGAGTGGCATCTTCGCGCCCATTCTTACTTCGTATGCAGCCGATCAGTACAACAACAGCAATGGCTATCAGGGCATGAAGTTTGAGTTTGAAGCTCGTCGCGACGAAGGTCACAGTGCTGATTTGATGCTTATTCGTTTACCGGAAATGCTCTTGGTCAATGCGGAGGCAACTTATGAATTAAATGGAAGTATTACAGATGCTGAGTTGGATAACACAATCAATGTCATCCGCAAGCGAGCACATATCGCCGACCTTACCAATTCATTAGTTAACCAGTATGGCCTCGACATGAAAGAGGAAATCAGACGTGAGCGTGCCATTGAACTATTCGGAGAAGGTTTCAGGCTTTATGATTTGTGCCGTTGGGGTATTGCTGAAGAGGAGCTTGACCGTCCGGTATGTGTTTATTATTCCTCTTATGATGGAGTAGCAACTGAACTCACAACCGCTGACCGTCCCGGCTATCCTGGAACGAAGTTTTATGATGATGAAGTTTGGACTGGTCACAAGATTACAGCCGATCAAGCGCAATCTGTATACACTGCTGGTATGCCACAAGTGAAAACTGGTGCTTTAGTCATCATTCCTGAAACCCAAAGGAATTTCTCAAAAAGAGATTATTTGCAAGCCATACCTACAGACCAGATAACCTTGAACAACAATTTAAAACAGAATCCTCAATGGTAAGTTATTCAGAAGAATAATATGAATGAAAAGAATGGATTTTAGCATAAACTACTAATCCATTCTTTTCGTTTATTCTCAATTCCTATCTGACAAGAAACAAATTGAGGATTTAACCCATTCTGACGAAACAATCAAACATCAAGCTGTTCAAGCGAAAACAAATGCATTGTTAT
>JBMNUW010000021.1:0-28945 GCA_050946475.1 Prevotella sp. | reverse complement strand
TCCCTTCTCAGCAAGGATGCTTGCGGCATGAGCACTCCGACGTCCGCTGCGGCAGTAGACGGCTACCGTCTTTTTGGGGGTCAGCGTTTTCAGAGCCTTGTTGAAATAGGAAGAGTCCTTCACATTCATCAATATGGCGTTGTTCAAATGCCCGGCTTTGTATTCCTCTTCCGTTCGGACATCCACGAGTTGTACGGAGTCAACCCGTGCGATTTCTTGCTCGAAGTCGTTGCAATTCATATTTCTGTATTCAGTTTGTGCAAATCCTTTACACCCAAAAGTCATTAGTGCAAATGTGCAGAGAGATATTGTCCATTTGAAATTCATGTTCAGAAAATTAAATGTGGTTCTTATTTAAGTTAAACGAGATTTCCTTATAAGTTCTCTATATGAAGAAATGTCAATGTAAATATGATGCTCACTTGCAAAGTTATTGGTCTTAATTGAATTTTCCAAATTATATAACAAAAAACTCCGGCTTTACAACAAAAAACTCCACTCTGACATTGCCAGAGTGGAGTGCGATCTATAATGAGATATTTGTATTAGAGTGTCAATCCTTACACTAAATACTGTGAAGAGATGCTCTCATTGTTGACAACTCTCCTTATTGTTTCTGCAAACATGTCAGCCACAGAGAGTTGCTTCACCTTAGAGCAGCGCTGAGTGTAAGGGATAGAGTCTGTGAAGACGATTTCCTGTAGAGCGGAGTTCTGTACGCGCTCGCTTGCCGGACCACTCATCACACAGTGGGAAGCACAAGCTCGTACACTGAGGGCACCGTTTTCCATCATCAGGTCTGCTGCTTTGGTGATAGTGCCTGCTGTATCGACCATGTCATCAACAAGCACAACGTTTTTGCCTTTCACATCACCGATAATCTGCATGGAGGCCACTACGTTGGCACGAGCACGGGTTTTGTTGCAAAGCACGAGTGGGCAACCGAGATATTTAGCATAAGTGTTGGCGCGCTTTGAACCGCCTACGTCGGGCGAGGCAATCACGAGATTGTCAAGGCTCAGGCTCTGTAAGTAGGGTAGAATTACGCCGGATGCATAGAGGTGGTCAACCGGCACATCGAAGAAACCTTGAATCTGGTCAGCATGGAGGTCCATTGTGATAAGTCTGTCTATGCCGGCTGTGCTCAACAGGTCAGCCACGAGCTTGGCTCCAATGCTCACACGAGGCTTGTCTTTGCGGTCTTGGCGAGCCCAGCCGAAATAGGGCACCACGGCGATGATGTGTCGTGCAGAAGCGCGCTTTGCCGCATCAATCATGAGCAGAAGCTCCATGAGATTGTCAGAATTGGGGAAGGTACTCTGTACGAGGAACACATCGCGGCCTCTGATGGACTCTTCATAAGACACCGCAAACTCGCCATCGGAGAATCGAGTCACAACAAGATTACCGAGCGGGCAACCCAGACTAGTGCAGATTTTTTCTGCTAAGTATCTGGTGTTTGTTCCCGAGAAAACTAAAAAAGAGTTTTTTTCACTCATTTCGTTTAGCTATTTGTTTAATAAAAGTGTGATGTCTTTATTTGTCTCTGAGCCAAGAGGCTGTCGTCTGCGTGTATGCCGGAGGCACCTCTTTTGTTAGAGGGCAGGCCCATCAAGCGAACCGTCGGACGTTCGGGCAACGATGGCTCAAAGTTTGACAGGATAGCTTTACATGGGTTCACCGATGCAAAAGTAGACATTTTTTGCCGATTTGACAATAATATTTCAAAATAAAAACCTAACTTTGCATAAAAAGAGCGTTTTCTTTCCAGTGACTGCCTCATAAAGTTTTACAACTTGGCTTTTCCTTCGGGAAAAGGGAAGGAAATGCCGGGCTGAAAACAATTTAATTTACTGATAATGAAAATAGACACCCGAACTTATGAGCAGGTGCATCGTCCGATGTATGTGATGGAGGAGAGCCGTTTGCGACACAATTTGGAGCTGATAGCCGATGTGGCACGACGTGCCGATGTCGAGTTCATCCTTGCCTTCAAGGCTTTTGCTCTTTGGCGCACGTTCCCCATCTTCCGTGAGTATATCCATTCCACCACGGCAAGTTCTCTCTATGAGGCACGTCTTGGCTTCGAGCAGTTTGGCAGCAGGACGCATACCTATTCCCCGGCTTATACCGATTACGAGATAGATGATATAGCCCGTTGCTCCAGTCATCTGACGTTCAACTCGTTGTCTCAGTATCAGCGTTTCGCTGCAAGGGCAAAGAAAGCCAACCCCAAAGTTAGTTTCGGACTACGGGTGAATCCAGAATATTCCGAGGTAGAAACAGCTCTTTATAATCCTTGCGCACCTGGTACACGGTTTGGCGTTGTGGAGAAAGATTTGCCGGAGCGTTTGCCGGCGGGAATAGAAGGATTTCATTGTCACACGTTGTGCGAGAGCGGTGCTGATGTCTTTGCCAGGACCCTGACTCATATAGAGCAGCATTTTTCCCGTTGGTTCAGTCAGATTAAATGGATAAACTTCGGCGGAGGACATTTGGTAAGCCGAAAAGACTATGACATCGACCTGCTCGTGAAAACATTGTTGCAGATTCATGAACGCTATCCTCATCTTCATATCATCCTTGAACCTGGCAGCGCCTTTGCATGGCAGACAGGGCCTTTGGTCAGTCAAGTGGTTGATGTGGTGGAGAATTCAGGCATCCGTACCGCCATCCTTAATGTGAGTTTCACCTGCCACATGCCCGACTGCCTTGAGATGCCTTACTGGCCGGATGTGCGCGGTGCCGTTACGGTGAAGGACGAACACGGAGACCTTGGAGAGAAGGTCTTAACGACACCACATCTTTACCGACTGGGTGGCAATTCCTGTTTGAGCGGTGACTTTATGGGCTTTTGGAAATTTGACCATGAGCTGCAGATAGGCGAAAACGTCATCTTCGAGGATATGATACATTATACCACGGTCAAGACAAATATGTTCAATGGCATCTCCCATCCCTCCATAGCTATGGTTCATACTGATGGAGAACTGGAAATGTTGAGAACGTTCAGCTATGAGGATTATGTCGGCAGGATGGATTGAGACCTTATGAGGTAAGCGTTTGCATATCAGGCTATTCACATGGACAATCATGCTTGTTTTTATCCTCAATGATCCTTTCTCATGTAGTCTTTCAATAAGGAATTTACTGTTTCCCCAGTTGGGAGAAGAATAAGACCCAAGTGAGGAAAGAATGAGACCCAGTTGGGAAAAGAATGAGACCCACGTGGGAGAAGATCGAGTCCCACTTGGGAGAAGATGGTGACCCTGTTGGGAGAAGATTGAGTCCCGGCTGGGACACAAGACGTATGAATATAGAGTGTCAATATAAAGAATATTGTTTCAAAAGACCAAACAACATCATTTGAATCATCGTTGAGGCTGTTTATTGAAGTTTTTTAGTTTGTTGAAGTCCACTTGTACTGTTTGTCTTTTTTACATGTGAATAGGATTAAACCGATGTGGTTTGGTCTTTGGGAGATAAAGATTTTTAGCCTTAAAAAGAAATTGGCGGAAAGAAAATTTGCGCTTACTTTGTATAGGTCGTCTAAAATTATTAATTTTGCAGAGTTTTTGATTATTAAAGCATTATATAATGAAGATTTCTTATAAATGGCTCAAGGAGTACGTAGATTTTGACCTTACACCCCAGGAAACAGCGGACGCGCTGACTTCTACGGGTCTTGAAGTGGACTCACTTGAGGAAGTACAGGCTATCAAGGGAGGCTTGAAAGGCCTCTACGTCGGCAAGGTGCTCACTTGCGAAGCCCATCCCAACAGCGATCATCTTCACATTACGACTGTAGATTTAGGTAAAGGTGAGCCCCAACAGATTGTATGTGGTGCACCTAATGTAGCTGCCGGACAAAAAGTTATCGTTGCCGACCTGGGCTGCGTGCTTTATGACGGTGACAAAGAATTTACCATCAAGAAATCTAAGTTACGCGGGGTGGAGAGCTTCGGAATGATTTGTGCCGAAGACGAAATTGGTATTGGCACAGATCATGCCGGCATCATAGTTCTTCCCGACGATGCTAAAGTGGGAACTCCTGCTGCTGAATATTATCATCTTGAAAGCGACTGGGTGATTGAAATTGATATTACTGCCAACCGTGCTGATGCGCTGAGTCATTATGGTGTGGCTCGTGATTTATATGCATGGCTTATCCGTAACGGATATAAAACAAGTCTTCATCGTCCCGACTGCAGTGAGTTCGTTGTTGACAATGAGAACCTTCCCATCGATGTAGAAATAGAAAATCAAGAAGCTTGTCGTCGTTATGCTTGTGTAAGCATATCTGATTGCACCGTCAAGGAAAGTCCCCGGTGGTTGCAAGATAAACTTCGCGTGATAGGTTTGCGCCCGATAAATAATATAGTAGATATCACCAATTATATTATGATGGCCTACGGTCAGCCCATGCATTGCTTTGATGCGGACATGGTGACTGGTAACAAGATTGTGGTTCGCACACAGCCAGAGGGTACAGAATTTGTCACACTCGACGGTGAGAAGCACTTACTTGGCGAGCACGACCTGAGTATATGCAACGCAGAGGAACCGATGTGTATTGCCGGTATCTTCGGCGGCAAAGGTAGCGGCACCTACGAAACTACCCACAATGTAGTGCTTGAAAGCGCCTGTTTCCATCCTACATGGATTCGCAAGAGTGCTCGCAGACATGGGTTGAGTACTGATGCAAGTTATCGTTTCGAACGTGGCGTCGACCCAAATGGCGTCATTTATGCATTGAAGCAGGCTGCCATACTCTGCAAACAACTTGCAGACGGCAAGATTTCCATGCAGATAAAGGATGTATATCCTCGGCCATTGGAGCCATTCAAGGTAAATCTTAAGTATGAGTATGTTGATCGTCTTATAGGCAAGAGTATTGGTACAGAGGTACTTAAGGATATTCTGCGCTCTCTTCAAATGGAAATTCTCGAAGAAAATGAGCAAGGTCTGGAGATTGCAGTACCTACCTATCGTGTAGATGTACAGCGTCCCTGTGATGTAGTAGAGGACGTGCTTCGTATCTATGGATACAACAATGTTGAAATTCCCACCACATTGAAGTCTTCGCTAACCGTTCAAGGTGCTGAAGACCGTGAGGCTAAATTGGTTAATATCGTAAGTGAGCAATTAGTAGGGTGTGGTTTCAACGAGATTATGAATAACTCGCTGACGAAGACTTCCTACTATAATCAGAACCAGTGGAACTGTTATGACTGGGATCATGTCGTTAAGGTAATGAATCCGCTGAGTGCCGACTTAGGTGTTATGCGCTCTACATTAGTGTTCGGAGGATTGGAGAGTATGCTTCGTAATATAAATCGTAAGCGTACGAATCTCCGCTTCTTTGAATTTGGCAACACTTACAGTTACAATAAAGATAAAGAAACTCCCGATTCTCCGATTAAAGCTTATTCACAAGCTTCGCATCTGGGACTTTGGCTGACAGGAAAACGGGTGCAGGGTTCTTGGGCTCATCCAGACGAAGAAACCTCCTTCTTTGAGCTGAAAGCCTATGTAGTTAATATTTTGAAGCGCATGGGCGTTCCTGCAGGTTTGGTTGTTGAAGTACAAAGCGATAACAACCTGTTTTCTGAAGGTCTCTGTATGAAGACTCGTCAAGGCAATATTTTAGTGGAGTTGGGCGTTCTGGCTCCGATTACATTGAAAACAGTCGGAATGGGGCAACCGGTATATTATGCAGACTTGCATTGGGATGCTCTGATGAAAGTCGTGGCAAAGAATAAAGTAGAATTCAAGGAGTTGAGCAAGTATCCTGCCGTGAGCCGTGATTTGGCTTTGCTCGTAGACGACCAGGTAACGTTTGCCGAGATTGAGCAGGTAGCCAGACAGAGCGAAAAGAAACTTCTCAAACGGGTGGAACTCTTCGATGTCTATCAGGGTAAGAATCTTCCGGAGGGTAAAAAGAGTTATGCCGTGAACTTTATCCTTGAAGATGAAGGGAAAACTCTCAACGACAAGCAAATAGATGCCATTATGCAGAAAATGGTGAAAAATCTGAAGAGCAAACTCGGTGCTGAGCTGAGATAATATCGACAAACATAAATATTAAAAAATAAAATAATCCAATGGGAAGAGCATTTGAATATCGTAAAGCTACAAAGCTTAAGAGATGGGGTCACATGGCCCGTACATTTACCAAACTTGGTAAGCAAATCACTATTGCTGTGAAAGCAGGTGGTCCGGAACCGGAGAACAACCCGACATTGAGAGCCATCATTGCTACCTGCAAGCGTGAGAACATGCCTAAGGATAACATTGACCGCGCTATCAAGAATGCAATGGGCAAGGACCAGAGTGACTACAAGGAGGTATCTTATGAGGGCTACGGTCCTCACGGAATTGCCGTGTTTGTGGATGCATTGACAGACAATACAACCCGTACGGTGGCCGATGTTCGCTCGGTTTTCAATAAGTTCAGCGGTAATCTTGGTACACAGGGCTCCTTAAGTTTCCTCTTTGATCACAAGTGTGTCTTCACTTTCAAGAAGAAGGAAGGTGTAGACATGGACGATCTCATTCTGGAACTTATTGACTTCGGTGTAGACGATGAGTATGATGTGGACGACGAGGAAGGTGAAATTACCATCTACGGTGCTCCCACCAGTTTCGGCGACATTCAGAAATACCTTGAGGAGCATGGCTTTGAAATTACTAGTGCCGAATTTACTCGTATTCCTAATGACCTTAAGGATGTTACTCCCGAGGAACGTGAGACTATCGATAAGATGGTAGAACGTCTGGAGGAGTTCGACGATGTTCAGAACGTCTATACTAACATGAAGCCTGAAGAGTCGGAAAAGGACGGAGAGTAAGCATGAAGCACTTGGAATATAAGACCTTCGGCACGTGCAGTCAGAAGATACTCATTGATGTCGATGACGACCATCGTATTAGTAACGTGGAGTTTATTGGCGGTTGCAACGGCAATACTAAAGGCATTGCTTCTCTTGTAAAAGGGATGAAAACTTCTGAGGTGAAAGAGCGGTTGAAGGGTATTCTCTGTGGTTCAAAACCTACAAGTTGCCCGGACCAATTAGCTCGCGCCCTTGAGGAAATGGGCGAGTAGGTCGATTGCCGGCATCTGGACACAATTTATATTTTAAAATAGAATGCGAAAAGCCGCCACCTATGGGTTGTTCCATAAGTGGCGGCTTCTGCTATTTTTTATCTGGTCAAGAATTGTACAAGAAGTTTGTGTCAATTCAGATATCAGAATGAAACAATCTTGTGTGCTTAATTTCTTGTTTCGCCATTTATAAGTTCTTGTGTCTTGAACTTATTTCCCGCTGAGTGTTTCCTCAAGAAGAACTTTACCTGTTGATTCCGAACGATAGACGTAATGAAATTTGAATCCGGCTTCTTTGTATGCCCGGTTTTTTGTGTCATTTTTTAGATTTTCTCTAATGGCTTTTTTAAGCTCAGGCATCATCTTTTGGATTATTTCTTCGTTGTCGGCTTTCCCGACAAGAGTGAAGTAATAGTGTATGGTCTTGTCATTGCGGGTGAAGGTAAGACTATCGGTGCGCTGCAAAGTCGTGGAATCAGCCGGGGTAGGGCAATAGCGCTGTGTAAATTCTCTGGTTTCTTTTTCTGCCCTGTCCTCCAGTGTGTCGTGTCGACAGGAAGAAAGTATCAAGGAGGATAAGGCAATGATACCTGCTGAAACAAAAATTTTTTTCATTTTTACCTCTGGTTAAATTAGCATCATTTGGTAGCAAAATTACATAAAATTTACCTAACTGAGATACAAAATATGCTGTTTTTGATTGTCGGTGGATAACGGAGGAATTTTCCTGATATAGTTTTGGTTAATTCATTGGGATTTTGTACTTTTGCGTATAGCAATAATCCACAACCTCAAATCACTTAAAAGAAGAAACTTATGATGGAAGGAATTTTCAGAGACGAAATAGAAACACGAGAAGTCGACAAATTTTTCTGTGCAGAGATGGGCAGACAGATTCATCGATATATTAAGGCAATGCATGGATCCCTTGCTGCCTTGATGAAATTTGAAGATGGATTGAAACAGTTGAGTGTGCCAGAGCGGGAAAAAGCAATTGCAGCCTACATTGACTTGAATCGTAAGGTCGTAGAACGGCTTGATTGGCGTATGTTGGTGGCAAGAGCTTTGGGAGACTATTGCGATTCTTTCAACTACTTCAAGGAACTCTTGCAAGATGATTCTACCGTCACATATTATGTGAAACGCATGAAGGAAAAATATCTTAGATTCCATGAAGTTTTCGAGCAGGACGGAAAATTCGGCATCAAGGATCATGCAGGAAATGTGGTAGTTTTACCTAAATATGATTTTCTAAGAACTCCTTATGTTTATGTTGATGATTTTCGAACCATGCCTGTGATTGCTCAGAAAGGTGACAAAATGGGGCTCGTGCTCCCTGACGGCAAGGATACTGTTGTTGCTCCTTTCATTTATGAGGATATATCTCTGCGTGATGAAGAACCTTGGTTCGAATGCGTTTGTAATGGTAAGACAGTTCTGTTGTGAATAGATTTTTGAAGCTCGGCGTAGGAATCTTCTGTTGCTGGGTGGTGATATTTCTATTGCAAAAGCCTTGTTTCCTACTAGTCTATCAGCATAATTTCTCTCAACTGCCGTCTGTCTTGGTGCATGGTATGTCTTTGGACTTGGCTATGGCGGGTTATCTTTCCATTATACCTTTGCTGTGCTTGGCCATTGATGGATTGCTACCAGACAGGGTGAGAAAAATAGTTCTTCGAATCTATTATGTCATAGCGTCTTTCGCCGTGGCAATGAGTTTCTTGTCAAATCTTGTACTCTATCACTATTGGAGATATCCTTTAGATGCCACCCCTCTATTTTATTTCCTGTCATCTCCAGCTGATGCTGTTGCTTCCGTTTCGTGGTGGACCTTGCCTTTGGCATTGTGCTTTGTAGCATTGTTAATGACAATAATCTGCTGGATTTTCCATAGGCTTTATTTTTTGACTCGTGTCGAGGGCTCTCCTAAATTTAAGGACCGTGGAATAATTATTTTGCTTTTAGGACTGCTATTTATACCTATTCGAGGAGGATTCACTGTATCTTCCACGAATACAGGCAAGGCATATTTCTCCGATAATCAGTTGCTTAATCATGCAGCTGTAAATCCCCTTTTCTCATTTTTTGAGAGTGTAGCTCATCAAGAAGACTTTGGTCGTCAATATCGTTTTATGGACGAGAAGATGGCTCGTCAGCTTGTAAATGAACTCAACAAGCCGAGCAGAGGAATGTCAGATGTATCACTATTATCAGCTCCTGCCAAATTGTTGCGAAAAGAAGTGCAACATCCAGACATCTATCTTATCATCATGGAGAGTTTTTCGGATACTCTTCTTCATGTCCCGGGCGTGACTCCGTCTCTGAACAAACTGTGTAAAGAGGGCGTGTATTTTTCTCGATTCTATGCTAATAGTTTTCGTACCGATCGCGGACTGGTATCTATTCTGCGGGGATTTCCATCTCCGGCATCAGTCAGCTTGATGAAATTTCCGAAAAAAACTGCAAGAATGGGAAGTATATCTAAGCAACTTAAAGAGGCTGGATATGATTGTCACTACTACTACGGTGGCGATGCTGATTTCACCAATATGCGCTCGTTTCTCATCAATCAAGGTTTTACGCATATAACGGAAGATGTGGATTTTCCCGTTACAGACCGTTTGAGTAAGTGGGGAGTACCCGATCATTTACTCTTCAAGAAACTTGAAAGCGATTTGAATATTTCAGGTTCATCAGAAAATAGAGGCTTAACTAAGCACGGGGATTCTTGTCGAATGTTCCGGGTGATACAAACTTCAAGTTCCCATGAACCATTTGATGTCCCTTATCATCATCTTCATGATAAACGCCTTAATGCGTTTGCTTATACTGATAGTTGCGTAGGAGCTTTTGTCAAACATCTGCAAGCCGATTCTTTGCGATGGCAACGTTCGTTGGTCATTATGGTTCCCGACCATTTAGGAGCATGGCCGGATTATATAGATGACTTCAGTTCATGGCGTTATCATGTCCCGATGATTTGGGTGGGAGGCGCCTTGCAAAAACCGTGCGAAATAACCACTGTGGGCTCGCAACAGGATATTGCCGCCACGTTGTTGGGACAATTGGACATTCAGCCTCGCAATCTGCCTTTCAGTAAAAATTTACTCGATTCACGGCAATCGCATTATGCTTTTTTTATGATGCACGACGGGGAGGGGATGGTAACAGATACCCACACTATTATTTATGACAATCAACGTCGAAAGACTGTATTTCATGAAGGCAAAGAAAACGACAACCTTGAGAAGAAATTGAAGGCTTATGTGCAGTATCTTTTCGATGCGATTGCAACTCTGTAATAAAATAACAAATTAAGAATTTGCTCAATGGAAGTATTCCCAATTGCTAAATTCCATTCCCCTTTCCGGTCTAAGTTCGGAATTCCCAAGCAGAGTGGCTTGGTTGAAAATCTACAGGGCGAGATAGTATTTGAACCGAAGTTCAGAAATATTGATTTTCTGCGTGGTATAGAAGATTTTGATTATCTTTGGCTGATATGGGAGTTTTCCGGCAATCGTCACGCGGCAGCCAGCCCTGTGGTTCGTCCACCCTTGTTGGGTGGTAATGTGAAGATGGGAGTTTTTGCTACACGCTCTCCTTTCCGACCAAATTCCATCGGATTGTCTTCAGTTCGGCTGGATCACGTGGAGTGGGAGAGTACTCGTGGCCCTGTGGTTCATGTATTGGGGGCAGACTTGATGGATGGAACACCCATCTTCGATATCAAGCCTTATGTAACCTATGCAGACTGCCATGAAGGAGCGCGTTCCGGTTTCGTGGACCGTCATGCTATCCGTCGCTTAGAGGTGAAAATCCCTCAGGAAATAGAAAAACAACTAGGAAGAGAGCTATGTGATACGCTTCGTCATGTTCTCTCACTCGATCCTCGTCCACACTATCAGGACAATCCGGATAAAATTTACGGTATGCCTTTCTATGGCATGGATGTTCATTTTAGTGTCGACGAGCATGGAGTGTTGCAAGTGCGGGATATTGTTTCCGAAGAGTAAGCCCCGAAGTCAATTCTTCGGGGTTGCTTCACAATTTTTGGGGCTTGCGTCGGCATTAAGTCCCATTTTCTTTGCTTCCTCCATCAAGAGGCGCATGAGAGGTTCGCGCTCGTTAGGCACAGTGTTGTCCAACACAGCATCTTTTAGCTTCTGTTTCAGTACGCCCACTTCCCGTGACGGCTTGAGATTGAAGAGTGCCATAATCTCATTTCCGTCAATGCAAGGCTGCAGCAGCCGCTTATAATCTCTTTCGCTAAGATCTCTCAGCTTTTCACGTACCAAAGCGAAATTTTCAAGGAAGCGTTGCTTCTTTTGTTGATTTTTGCTTGTGATATCCGCCTCACATAGCATCATCAAATCGTCGATGTCATCTCCTGCATCGTTCATCAGTCTTCTGACGGCACTGTCGGTCACCTCGTCGTCAGCGATTGCAGCAGGCCGCATATGCAAATCTACTAATTTCTGCACATATTTCATCTTCATGTCCATCGGCAGCTTTAAACGCCGGAAGAGAGGCGGCACCATCTTTTGTCCGATGTAGTTGTGGTTGTGGAACGTCCATCCTTGCTGGTTGTCCCATCTCTTGCTGGCGGGCTTGCCGATGTCATGGAGTAGGGCAGCCCATCTCAGCCAAAGCCAATGGTCGCGAAGATGTTCTAACCTTTGAAGCGTCGTGATTTCCGTCTTGTTGTTATTGCCGTCTTGTTTAGCTTCCGACTCGGATTCTTCTTTCATTTTCTCATTTAGCTCCTTGAGCTTTTCCTTTTGTGCTCTTGCTAAATTATCGAGCACTTCTAAGGTATGAAAGAAGTTGTTTTTATGTGCCCGACCGTTACGAGTCTCCACAATGTCGAGGTTTGTCAGTTCGGGCATAATAATCTGAAGAAGGCCACATCGGTGAAGTTCCACGAATCCGCGACTTGGTTCATCGGTAAGAATAATCTTATTAAGTTCTTCGCTGATGCGCTCACCGCTGATTATTTTAATGCGTTCTGCATTCCGTGTCAGTGCATCAAAAGTTTCGTCTTCAATATAGAATTTCAATTGGGAGGCAAACCGGACGCAACGCATCATTCTAAGCGGATCATCATTAAATGTCACGTCAGGATCAAGAGGTGTACGAATGATGCCATCTTCCATATCGAGTACTCCGTCAAAAGGGTCAACCAGTTGCCCGAATCTGTCATTATTCAGACAGACTGCGAGAGCGTTGATGGTGAAGTCACGGCGGTTCTGGTCATCCTCTAATGTACCGTCTTCCACATGAGGCTTGCGACTGTCATGGCTGTAGCTTTCCTTACGTGCTCCAACAAATTCCACTTCGAGTTTGCCCATTTTTACTTGTGCAGTACCGAAATTTCGAAATACAGAAATATGCGCCCTTCTTCCCAGGCGTTCTTTAAGTGCTTCGGCTACTTTAATACCGCTGCCCACTACCACCACATCAATATCGTTGGAGGGACGCTCTAGAAATAAGTCGCGCACATATCCACCTACGACATAACAGTCAACACCGAGGGAATCTGCTGCTTCTGAAATCTTGTGAAATATGTCTTTGTCCAAGAGTTTTGCCAGTTGGGCATTGCTTAATTTTCTCATCTAAAATAGTAATCGTTCTCTTTGGGATGCAAAATTAATTAATAATTTCCGGATTTTTTATTTTTCAGTCTTGCTTCTTTTTCCTGTCCGTCAGTATTTTTACTTTTCGCTTGGCTTCCGGAAGATAAGGACAGAGTTGAAGAGCTTTCTGATAGTTGCGTAGAGCAGCTTCATACATTTTTTCTGCCTCACATTCTCGTGCCATTACTACGTATTCAACAGCAAGTCGTTTGAGAAATTCCTCTGTTTCTTTCTCTTTTGCCTTGAGTCGTTCAATTTCCGCCTTCTGCAGGTTGATAATGTTCAGCTTTCTTCGAATGAAACGTTTTACGACAGGTTTCTCTAAGTCGTATCGATTATGGATTGCCAGAAGCAGGTTGTCGATAGTCGCTTGGAAGTCTCCCCGGTCGAAGGCTTTGACAGCATCGTAATATTGTTTGTCTGCTTTCGATAGTTTTAATAATTTGGCAATCTGAGAGTTGTTATTGTAGTTCTTTGCAAACTGGATGACATCATTTCGAACGAACACATCAGAGCGACGGATAGGCTCTTTCAGCCTTATGCCATCGAGAGAGGTACATCGTGACAGTGCAACATAGGTTTGTCCTCCGGCAAAGACGCCCCCTGTTATGTCAATGTTTACGTTAGTAAATGTAAGTCCTTGACTCTTGTGAATGGTTATAGCCCATGCTAATCGGATGGGGAACTGTGTATAGGTACCTATAACTTCTTCCTCGATTTTTCGTTCCTGTTTATTATAGGTGTAGCGTACGTTATCCCACATTTCTCTTTCCACGGCATATTCTTGCCCGCTTTCGGTTCGGATGTAAAGCAACTCATGGTTTTCATCGTCGAATGCAATGATGGTACCTAAGGTGCCATTCACCCAACGATGTTCTTTATCATTTTTCACGAAGAGGATTTGTGCGCCTACCTTCAATTCAAGTTCCATGGGCGAAGGGAGAGCGCTGGTCGGGAATTCTCCCTCAATAACTCCCTTGAATATCTCAGAATTATCAGGAAGTTGTGCCAATTGCCTCTCGTTAATATAATCTACGGTATCTCTCCTTGGTGAGAGAGTAATGCTAAGACCTTTATGGTTGGTTTTCAGTGAGCTGACATCTTTGCTGCTTGATTTGTCCGTTTCGTCTTTCTTACCATTCTGGTTATCAGATGGAGCAATAAGAGGCTTGTTGTATGATAAGGATTTGTCAACTCGTTGGTTGAGAAGCATCAGGTCTTGTTCGGTTACTTTTGCTACACGTATGTTGTCCAGAATATGGATGAAAACAGGGTCGGTTTGCCGATAGATTTTCCTTAATTCAATAGAGATGGGTTGTTGTGTTCGAAACACGTTGGCATTGAAGAAGTAAGGAGATGAATAATAGGGGGCAAGCAATTGCCTGTCATCGCTTTTAACTACGGGTTCCAGTTGATAGAGATCACCGACCATTAGAAGCTGTTTTCCACCGAACGGCTCTCTCATGTTCCGACTGTAGATGCGCAACACTTTGTCGATAAAATCAATAATGTCCGCTCTCACCATAGAAATTTCATCTATGATGATTAATTCAAGTTCCTGGATGATACGAATGCGTTCTTTATCATACTTTAGAGTTTCCCTGATGTTGCGAGGGGTATATCGGATGTCTTCCGGAATGAGAGGATAGAAGGGTAACTTGAAGAAACTGTGAAGTGTTGAACCACCAGCATTGATGGCAGCTATGCCTGTAGGCGCAAGTACCACGTGTTTCTTCTTTGTTGTGGCGGCAACAAAGCGCAGGAAGGTGGACTTTCCTGTTCCTGCCTTTCCTGTTAGGAAGAGTGAATTTCGGGTGAACTGTACCAGTTGGAGTGCTTGTTGCATCTCCTCGTTGTCAGGATCTAAAGGTTGGATGTCATTCCTTTGCTGCATTTCTTGTTTTATGGAAAGGCTAAAAAAGTTTTAGCCCACCTCGTATGGAAAATAGTCCGGATGAACGCAATTAAGCTGCATTCATCCGGTACTAAATTATAGATCGTCAAAGCTGACAGTTTCTTCCCGAGGCTGTTTTTTCTTTTCTTTCTTGTCTTTGTCTTTATTGAGCTCGTCAGTTGTCTTGTTGCCTTCCGACTGTTCCTCATCTTCTGTTGTTGTGATGGGATTTCCGTTTTCGTCCAGGATGATTTCCTCATTTGTGACGATGGTGCTGTCGCGTTGTGTTGTATCAATGCGAGCTTTAGGCACATAACTTTGACACATGTACATGTCGGGAGTTATAGATTCATCGTCTGGCTTCTTGAACTTGCCATGATATTTTTGGAATTCCGGATCACTGAACACCGATTGCAGAAAATAGCCACATACGGGTAAAGCTGTTCTGGAACCTTGTCCGAGAGCCCCCGTACGGAAGTGGATACTTCGATATTCGCCTCCTACCCAGGCTCCTACTACGAGGTTTGGACTTACGCCCATGAACCATGCATCAGAATGGTTGTTGGAGGTGCCGGTCTTTCCTCCAAATTCTGTGTCGCGTGCCTTGCCTACATACCCCCAGAGACTTTGGCTGGTACCGCCGGGCTCTCGCATGCCGCCCTGCAGCAGTTGCTGCATGAAGAAAGCACTTTTGTAAGGAATAGCTTGTTCGGACACGCTTTTATCCTCATAGACCTCATTGCCGTCTTTGTCAATAATGCGTGTGACGAGTACAGGAGCGTGGTGGCGTCCGTTGTCTGCAGCTGTGCAGTATGCGTTTGCCAGTTCCTGTAAATTTACATCGCTGGAACCTAATGCTAACGATGGCTGGTCGTCAAGGGGCGAAACGATGCCCATCGCCTTAGCGGTCTCTATGATACGCTTAATGCCCATTTCCTGTCCTAAGCGAACGGCAACTGAGTTGATACTCTTTGCGAAAGCACTTTTCAAGGGGATGGAGTCTCCCGAGAAAGAGCCGTTAGCGTTGCTAGGAGTCCATGTGGTCATTTCATGCTTCTTCTTGTCATAGACCTGCATGGAGATATATTCGTCGCGACGTTTGTCACAGGGAGTCAAGCCTTGATTCATTGCTTCCGTGTAGACAAAGAGCTTGAATGTTGAGCCAGGTTGTCTCATGGCACGCACTTTGTCATATTTCCATGTCTTGAAGTCAATGTCTCCAACCCAAGCTTTCACGGCTCCGGTTTGTGGCTCCATGGCGATGAATGCACAGTGCATGAATGTCACCATGTATTTAATGGAGTCTTCCGAAGTCATCATCTTCGTTACAGAGCCCTTATCATAATCGAAAACCTTTACGGGATGTTTCCATTCTTTATAATAATAAGCTACTGAGTCGGGATCGTTGGGGAAACGATTAAGCAGTTCCTTGTAGAAAGGCTGACGCTGAGCAATCTGCAAGATGAAGTTGGGAATAGGTTTGCCGTTCTCGTCGCGCCATGGCTCCTGACGTAGCCAGTTGGTACTCTGATTACGGTAGATGTCCCAGTGATTATCAAAGTTGCGTTGCACCTGTTTCATCTGCTTGCGCACAGCATCCTCGGCATACTTCTGCATGCGAGTGTCGATGGTGGTGTAAATTTTCAATCCGGAGTTATATAGGTCATAGCCGTTTTCTTCGCACCAAGAGCGCAAGTCGTCGGCAATGGCTTCACGGAAATACATGGCCTGTCCGTCATAGTTCTCCTCTACCTTAAAGTCAAGTTTGATGGGAAGTGCTGAGAGGGAAGCGTATTCTTCCTGCGAAAGGTCGCCATGTGTCACCATGTTGTGTAGCACGGTGTTACGACGACGGATTGCATTTTCCGGGTTTGTACGTGGATTATAGTACGTGGTAGCCTTGAGCATGCCCACGAGAATGGCACACTCGTCCGTAGTGAGCTCTGCAGGTTTCTTGTTGAAGTAGGTTTGAGCAGCAATTTTGATACCGTAAGCATTGGAGCCGAAATCTACCGTGTTGGCATACATGGTGAGAATTTCCTTCTTGTCATACACAGTTTCCAGCTTAGTGGCAATAATCCACTCCTTGCTTTTGACAATAAGTATTCGCAATCCTGGAATTTTACCCAAGAGACCGGTGGAATATTGCGAGCGCACACGGAACATGTTTTTTGCCAACTGTTGTGATATGGTAGAGGCTCCACGACCATCATGGCGAGTGATGGCGTCCTTGATAGCTCCAAAGATACCTATGGGATCAACGGCAAAGCCACGTGGACGTTTGTAATATCGCTCGTCCTCGGTGTCAATGAGAGCTTTGAAGAAGTCCGGGTTTACTTCCTCATATTTCACAGGAGTACGGTTCTCATTGAAGAATTTACCAATAAGTTTACCGTCAGCACTGTAAATTTCTGAAGCCTGGTTGGTTTGGGGATCCATGATTCCGGAGAAGTAGCCGGGACTTTTTCCGAAAAGCCAAAGGAAGTTGATATCTACCATGCCGAGGTAGATAATGAAAGCCACGATGCAGGATAGAATGGCCACGAGGGTCTTGGTGTACCATGCCTTGCCTTGATAGAGCGACTTGTACCAAGGCCAGAAGCCGCGCGCTTTGCGCCACAGCCAGCTGAAGAGAGCTTTTATTTTCTTCATATTCAATCTGTAAGAGATTCTACAAAAGTACAGAATTTCTGAGTTATCGCAGTTCTTTGTCTATATATTTTAAGATATCTTCAATGTTATCGGGATGAAACCATGCAATGCTTTCATCTTTCTTGAACCACGTGATTTGTTTGCGCATGTAGCGTCTGGTGTTTGATTGTATCTGACGGATGGCCTCCTCTTTAGGGATGGCACCGTCAAAATAGTTGAATAGTTCCTTATATCCTACGGTGTTAAGTGCGTTGAGATGACGGAGAGGATAGACTTTCCTCGCCTCTTCTTCCAGTCCGTTTTCCATCATTTTGAGTACGCGTTGATTTATTCGTTCGTACATCTCTTCACGTGGGCGATTGAGACCTATCTTAATAATGTGAAAAGGGCGCTGTCGATGGGTGTTGGTGCGGAAAGATGAATATGTCTTTCCTGTTTGATGACATATTTCTAATGCGTGTACTACCCGCCTGGGATTGTTTCTATCCACTATTGCCCAGTGGTCGGGATCAAGCTTGTGAAGTTCTTCTACCAATGCTGGCAGTCCTTCTGTTGCAAGTCTTTGCTTCATTTCTCTGCGTATGTCGTCACGTACGGTTGGAATATCGTCAATACCGTTGCAAACAGCATCAATATACAACATACTGCCTCCGGACATTATGGCTGTCTGGATGGGATGTTCTTTGTCGTGGAAGAGTGCATTGAGCAACTGTAGTACATCCTGTTCAAACATGGATGCACTGTAATAATCAGTCAGATGGTGATTTCCAACAAAATAATGCGTCACCTCTTGTCGTTGTTCCGGAGTAGGCGCAGCGGTGCCAATGGGTATTTCAGCAAAAATTTGGCGTGAGTCGGCATTGATAACGGGCGCGTGTAAGTGACGGGCTATGTCAATGCAACATTGAGTTTTTCCCACACCTGTTGGACCAAGGATGACAACGAGGTTATTCATATTCACCAAAACAATGTAAGACAAGCATCTCGGAAGGTTATCCTCCTAGATTGCTTGTCTTTTTGTATGGGTTGATGCGTATATTGAATTAGTTCCTTTTTCAGAGCAATATTATCGCCTTATCGAATGATGCCTCGTTTTGATGAGGAAACGAAATCGATAATATATTGTATTTCGGGTGTTACCTGCAGTTCGCTCTTGATTTTCTTTATGCCTTCGGCCAGAATACCCTCGCTATAAAGAAGACGATAAGCATTGTGGATGAGTTCAATGAGGTCATTGCTGAATCCGTGCCTCCGTAATCCCACCAGGTTGATGCCGGCATAGCGTGTAGGTTCCTTTCCTGCGATAATGTAAGGGGGAATGTCCTGTGAGAATCGGCAACCGCCTTGAATCATCACATAGCCGCCAATGCGGCAAAACTGATGACATAGCACTGTGGCGGAGATGACGGCGTTGTCGTCCACTGTCACCTCTCCGGCGAATTTTGTGGAATTGCCGATTATAAGATTGTTGCCGAAGAAACAGTCGTGGGCAATGTGCATATTTTCCATCAACAGGTTGTTGTTGCCCACTTGGGTCGTGCCTTTTGAGGCAGTGCCGCGAGAGATAGTCACATTCTCTCGGATGCTGTTGTTGTTGCCCACCTCGCAAATGGTGTCCTCGCCTTTGAATTTCAAGTCTTGCGGCTTTGTTGCGATACTGGCGCCTGGGAAAAATTCGTTATTGTTTCCAATGCGGGCTCCATAATTAATTGTTACACTGTTCTGCAATATGTTGTTGTCGCCGAGTACGGTATTACGGTCAATATAGCAGAAAGGTCCAATTATATTATTGTCACCTAATTTGGCCTCGGGGTGAACGAAGGCCATAGGAGATATTTGATTCATGATGATAGTTTATTTATTTTTAACGATTTGAGCGGTAAAGGTGGCTTCAGACACTACCTGATCGCCCACGAACATATATCCTTTCATGGAGCTGATGCCATGGCGAAGAGGATGAAGAAGTTCTACGCGGAATAGCAACGTGTCGCCAGGTACCACTTTCTTCCTGAATTTTACATCGTCAATCTTCAGGAAGTAGGTAGACCATCTTTCCGGTTCCTCCACTTGGCTGAGGACCAGAAGACCACCGCATTGTGCCATGGCTTCTATCTGTAGTACGCCGGGCATGACGGGTTCTTCAGGGAAGTGACCCTGGAAGAAGGGTTCGTTGGCTGTGACATTTTTTACACCTACAATGCTGTTGGCACCCATTGACACAACTTTGTCCACTAATTGCATGGGATAACGGTGAGGCAACAGCTCGCGAATGCGAATGTTGTCCATCAGCGGTTCCTGGTTTGGGTCGTAGATAGGAGCCTGAATTTCATGCTTGCGGATCTCACGCCGCATCAGTCGTGCAAACTTGTTATTAATGGTGTGACCTGGCCGGGTGGCTACAATACGACCCTTGATAGGCTTGCCGATGAGGGCCATGTCGCCAATGATGTCAAGCAACTTGTGACGTGTACACTCATTGTCCCACATTAGTGGCTTGTGCTGTATATAACCAATCTTTGTGGCATCCATGTGTGGTACTTTCAGCAGGTCAGCCAATTGGTCAAGCTTCTCCTGGTTCACTTCCTGTTCATAGATTACGATTGCATTGTCGAGGTCACCGCCTTTGATGAGGTTGGCTTCTAGGAGGGGCACAATGTCACGCACGAATACGAAAGTCCGCGCAGGAGCGATGTCAGTAGGGAAGAGCTTAATGTCGTCAAGGGTAGCAAATTGACTCGCAATAAATTTAGAAGGGAAGGAGCACATTGCCGTGATAGAGAAATCGTCATCGGGCAGAATAGTGATGCAAGAACCACTCTCTTCATCCTTCACCTCTATTTTTTTCCTGATGTAATAGAAATCTTTAGGAGCTGTTTGCTCCACGATTCCCACTTCCTGAATCTTTTGAACATACATGGCAGCCGAGCCGTCAAGGATGGGGAACTCCGGTCCGTTTACTTGGATGAGACAGTTGTCTATTCCCATTGCATATAGTGCAGCCATCCCATGTTCCACAGTAGAGACTCTGACGTCGCCCTGCTGTAATACGGTGCCGCGCTGCGTGTCCGTCACATTGTCGGCGATGGCGTCGATGACAGGCTCGCCTTCCAAGTCTATTCGCTGAATCTTATAGCCTGTATTCTCTGGGGCTGGATTAAAAGTAGCCGTCAAGTTCAAGCCTGTGTGAAGACCTTTGCCGAAAAGCGAGAAACTTCCACCGAGCGTTTGTTGTTTTGCTGTATCCATGATATGTTATTTGTTTTTCTTTAGTTCTTCGATTTCCTTCTGCATTGCATTGAGCTGTTTGTAGATTTCAGGCAGACGCTGGAAAAGAGCCTGGCTCTTGAAATATGGCAACTTGCCCATTGGCGGTGTACCTATCAGTGTCTGGTTGCTCTCCAGTGAGGAAGGTACGCCCGACTGTGCTCCAAGGAACACTTTGTCACCTATCGTGATATGACCTGCAATTCCGACCTGACCGCCGAACATGCACCACTGGCCCACCTTGGTTGAACCAGCAATACCCACTTGAGCGGACATCACGGTGTTCTCTCCAATATCAGTGTTATGGGCAATTTGGACGAGGTTGTCCAATTTTACGCCCTTACGCACATAGGTGGAGCCCATGGTGGAACGGTCAATGCAACTATTAGCACCAATCTCTACATTGTCTTCGATGGTGACTATGCCTATCTGTGGAATTTTGTCGTAGCTTGAACCGTTGGGGGCAAATCCGAAGCCATCAGCACCGATGACGCACCCGGAATGGAGAATGACATTGTTGCCCACTTTGCAGTCGTGATAGATGCTCACGTTAGGATAGAAAATACAGTTGCTGCCTATTTTGGCATTGTCTTCAATGACCACGTTAGGATAAATTTGACAACCGTCACCAATCTCCACGTTTTCGCCGACGACGGCAAATGGTCCAACATAGCAGTCCTTTCCCACCTTTGCCGATGGAGCGATGAATGCCATGGAACTGACACCCTGTTTCTTGGGTTGAGCAGAAGCATAGAGCTGTAGCAGTTTTGCTACACAATCGCGTGCATTGTCAACCACGATGAGGGTGGCACTTACAGGCTCGGAGAGCTTTATGCTGCTATCCAGAAGGACAATGGATGACTTTGTTGAATAAACATAGTGAATGTATTTCTCGTTTGCTAGAAACGAGATGGCGCCGGGAACGCCTTCTTCAATCTTGGCAAATGTATGTATAGCAGCATTTTCGTCTCCTATAATTTTGCCTCCGATGAATTGGGCTATTTGCTTTGCGGTAAATTCCATTTTCAATGGTTTGATTAAATAATTTGTGCAAATATAGCAAATTACATTCTAATATTCGGAAAAAATCTTCTTAAATTGCTATTTTTTTGTAGAATACGCTTGTTCTTGCACGGAAACTATAAGTTTGTGCATTTAATAAGAATGCCTTTTTTAGCCAAGCTTTTGTGTCTTGTTTTTTTTATTTGCAAATAAGGTGAGCCATCACTAGCGTTTTATAATTAAAATCAGAATTCATCTCTTCTCCGAATGTTTAAACTAAGCGTCACAATATACGTCTTGGATAAGTTTTTACTGTGGATAGTTAAGTTAATGACATTCTAGCTAAAGTAATGGTTTATTTCAAAAAAAGGGCCGACCTCACGGCCGGCTCTTTCAAGTAAGTAAAAATGAATAGGTATGAATTACATCTTGGTGATAATTCCTATTTCAGTAGATTTCAGGAAATTTACGATGTTGCGGATTTCAGGGCTGTCAGGCACCTGATCATTGATTTGCAACACTGCATCGAAGACGCTTGTCTGGCCATGAAATACCAGTCTGTAAGCGTTTGCGATGTGGTCCTGAATCTTTTTGGGCACATTCAGATAGTCCAAGAGTGGTCCATTTACGCCATCGTATTTTACAGGTGTGCCACCGATGATGATGTAGGGAGGTACATCTTTGGAGAAGGTTGAACCAGCCAAAATCATTGCATTGTCACCTACTCGTACCTTCGGGTTGGCAATTACGTTACTTGAGAACACCACTCCCTTACCGATGACGCAGTCGCCGGCAATTTTCGTACCATAGCCGAATACGCAATGACTACCCACTTTCGTGTCGTGGGAAATATGGGAGCCTTCCATGAGGAAGCACTTGTTGCCGATAACGGTCTGGCCTCCGGCAAAGGTGGCGCGGTTCACCACTACATTCTCACGGAAGACCACTTTATCACCGATGATGAGTTCGGTCTTGTCTCCCTTGAAATGCATGTCCTGTGGACGTGCGCCGAGCACTGTGTTCTGAAATACCTTGCAGCCCTTGCCCATGCGGGTGCCGTCGAGAATATTGGCGTTAGGGGCAATCACGCAGTTGTCTCCGATGACTACATCGCCTTCAATGTATGCAAAGGGGTAGATGGTGACGTTGTCTCCAATCTGCGCTCTTGGGTCAATGACCGCTTTGTCACTTATATTGTTAGCCATAATCTTACGAATTTAGAGTTAAACAGAAACTATTTGGCACCGCCTCCGAGAGCATAGTAGAGGTTCACCACTGCCTGCATCTTGTTGAAGTCATCCTCTACAAGATTCAATTGTGAGTTGAGCAGGTTAGTCTGCGCGGTAATCACTTCGAGATAAGTAGAAGTGGACTGTCCCATAAGCTCGCGGGTGTCCTCCACGTTCTTCTTGAGCACTTCCACACGCTTTGTCTCGATGGTGCTCTTGCGATGGTTCGTGTTGTAGAGCACGAGTGCATTGCTCACCTCGTTGCTGGCGGAGAGGATGGAGTTTTGCCAAGTATTGTAAGCCTGTTGATATTCATCCTTTGCCACGCGGAGTCCGGCTACAAGCTGACCGTTCTGGAAGATGGGCTGTGTGAGCGATGCTACAGCTGACCAGAGCCACTTGCCGGGGTTGACGATTGCCACGCCAGCACTGTTGGTGAAGGATCCGGCACCCGAAATATTCAGTGAAGGATAGAATTTCGAGCGGGCATTCTCCACATTGTAGAAACAATTGGCCAGTGACATCTCGTTGGCGTGTACGTCAGGACGGTTGTTGAGCAACTGGATGCTGACGCCTGTTGCCAGATCAGTAGGCAGTTGCTGACTGTAGAGGTCGCCACGGGCAATGCTCTGTGCCGGCTGACCGATGAGTAGCGAGAGACTGTTCTCAGTCTCACGAATCTGGCGGAGCAAGTCCTCTTTCTGTGTGAGTACAGAATAGTAGCTGGCTTCAGCGCTCTGCACGCTGGTAGAGCGGACGTTACCCAACTCCTGCTGCACCTGGAAGATTTCCCAAGTCTGCTTGGTCAGGTTTGCCATAGAGTCCACAATCTCCACATCCTTGTCGAGCATGAGGAGTGTGTAGTACAAGTTGGCGATGTTGCCGATGAGTGACGACTTCACCGAGAGCTGATAGTCCTTCATCTGCAAGAGGGTCATCTGAGCAGCCCGCTTCGACGAACGGAGGTTGCCGAAGAGGTCGATGTTCCAACTTGCGTTGATGGGCAGGCTGTAAGTCTTTGTAGCCTTGCTGTAGTCCCAGGATGAAATGGTTCCCTGGGGTGTGAACGAGAACGAGGGCAGGAAGGCAAGTTTGGATGCCTTGAGCTGTGCCTGAGCCATGTCAACATTCAGTGCGGCATTGAGCAGGTCGGGGTTGTTTGCCAGTCCCTTCTCAATGAGTGCCTGCAGCTGTGGGTCGGTGAAGACACTGCGCCAGGGCAGGTTGCCGATGGAAGTAGTGTCAGCCACGGCGAGGGTGTCGGTGTTCGACACGCTGTCACGGTAGAGACCGGAAGTCTTCACATCGGGTCTCTCATACTTTCCGTAAAGGCTCTTGCAGCCGCTCAGCGTGAGCGCTGCAAGACCTAATATGATGATGCTTGTCTTTTTCATTACTCTTCAGTTTTTTCAAATTCTTCTACAGGAACGTCAGGCTTGTACTGACGGAGCTCGTGGATGACTTCACTGTCGATAGAGTCGTCGAATACCAACGGCTTGATGCGCTCTTGCAGATACTGGAAGATGGCGAAGAGGGCGGGCACTACGATGAGCTGACAGGTAGTACCAATCAACATACCTCCTACTGCGGCGGCACCCAACGTCTGGTTACCGTTACGTCCTACGCCTGAAGCGAACATCAGAGGCAACAGACCGATGATCATAGCCAATGAGGTCATCAGAATAGGACGGAGACGGGCTCCGGCACCGAGGATGGCACTATACTTAATTGCCATACCTGTCTGGCGACGCTCAAGGGCGAACTGTACAATAAGGATGGCGTTCTTTGCCAACAGTCCAATCAACATAATCAGTGAAATCTGCATGTAGATATCATTGTTGTGACCGAACAACGTGGTGAACAGGAAGGCACCAGCCAAACCGAAGGGGATAGAGAGAATCACAGCCAAAGGCAGGATGTAACTCTCATACTGGGCACTCAGAATCAAGTAGACGAACACGATACAGAGCACGAAGATGATGGCTGTGGTGTTGGTCGACTGCTGTTCTGAACGAGTCAGACCGGAGTAGTCGATACTGTAACCAGTCGGCAGTGTCTCGTCTGCAACTTCCTGAACAGCCTTGATGGCGTCTCCAGAAGAGTAGCCGTCGGCAGCAGAGGCGTTGACGTTGATGGAGGTGAAGAGGTTGAAACGGTTCACGTTAGACGGTCCATACACACGCTTCAGCGTGACAAACTCGCTGATAGGCGACATGCCGCTGCTGGTTCTCACGTAGATGCTCGACAGCTGGTCGGGGCGCATACGTGTTGAGGGATCACCTTCCACCATCACACGGAACAACTTTCCGTAGATGTTGAAGTTGGAAGCGTAGATACCGCCGAAGTAACCCTGCATGGTAGTAAGGATGGACGAGGGAGTGGTACCTGCCTGAACAGCTTTGGCAACATCCACATCAATCATATACTGAGGATAGTTCGGGTTGTAGGACGTCATGGCGTTGGAGATTTCCGGACGCTTGTTCAGAGCTGCCAGATAATCCTTTGTCACCTTGAAGAACTTGTCCAAGTCACCGCCGGTACGGTCCTGCATAGAGAAGGTCAGACCGTTGGTGGCACCGAAACCAGAAATCATAGGCGGAGCGAAAGCCAAAATCTGGGCGTCCTTGATGGTTGCCGTCTGCTTGTAAATCATACCCAACACAGAAGTATTGGACATGGGGTTGACGAAGAATCGCTTCAGTCCGTCACCATGCCAGAGACCAGAGAGATTATAGAAGAATCCCGATGGGCGCTCCTCGAAGGGCTTCAGCTTGATAATAAAGGTTGCCTGGTCGGAACCCTGACCGGCGATGAAGTTGTAGCCGACCAATTTCTCACGGCTTTGGATGGCTGGGTTGCTGGCAAGCATGGAGTCGATTTGGTCTACCACGATACCTGTGCGCTCCATAGAAGTACCAGGAGCCATACTGACTGTACAGAAGATAGTTCCGGTATCCTCATCAGGAACCAGACCGGTACGGGTGGTGCCCATGAGAGCAACGAGTGCCACGATACCTATCACAACCATTGTGGCAGTGACGATACGGTGATTGATGACCTTCTCGACGCCTTTCTTATATTTGCCGAGAACTTTCTCATACTGATGGTTGAACGCCATGTGGAAGCGGTCGATGGTGGAGAGCTTCTGACCCTCAGCATCGTCCTTCTTCGGTTTCAGGAACACGGCGCAGAGGGCTGGTGACAGCGTCAGGGCGTTGATAGCCGAAATGACGATGGAGATAGCCATTGTCACACCGAATTCTCGATAGAACGTTCCAGAGGTTCCACCCACGAAAGACACAGGGATGAACACAGCGGACATTACGAGGGTGATGGAGATGATGGCACCCGAAATCTCGTTCATGGCGTCGATAGATGCAGTCATGGCACTCTTGTAGCCTTGGTCAAGCTTGGCATGGACAGCCTCAACTACCACGATGGCATCATCCACCACGATGGCGATGGCAAGCAGCAAGGCTGATAGTGTCAGCAAGTTGAGGGAGAATCCAAACAACTTGAGGAAGAAGAAGGTACCTATCAATGCCACAGGAACGGCAATCATAGGAATGATGGTTGACCGGAAGTCCTGCAGGAAGATATACACCACGATGAACACCAGTATCAAAGTGATGAACAAGGTGCGAACCACCTCCTCGATAGATGCATAGAGGAACTCGGTCACATCATAGTTGATGCGGTATTCCAGGCCCGGAGGGAAACTCTTGGCCTGATTCTCGAGTTCGGCCTTCACATCGGTGGCAATCTGGTTGGCGTTGGAGCCTGCGGTCTGCTGCACCATACCCATGGCTGAGGGCTTATTGTTATCCTTCACTTCCACGTTGTACTGCAGAGCACCCAACTCAATGTCGGCAACATCCTTGAGATGAAGGTTCTGACCGTCGGTAGTACTCTTCAGCACAATGTTCTCATACTCAGTAGGAGTGGAGAGACGTCCCTTGTAGCGGAGCACATACTCGAAAGCCATGTCGGAACTCTCACCGAACGAACCAGGGGCGGCCTCGAAGTTCTGTGCTGCCAAAGCTGTGGAGATGTCGCTGGGCTGCAAGCCGTACTCCTTCATTTTGTCCGGCTTGAGCCAGATACGCATGGAGTAGTTTTTCGACGAAGGCGTCTGCACATCACCCACACCATTGATACGCTTCAGGGCAGGTACGACGTTGATGTTGTTATAGTTGGTGATGAACTCATCATCGTAACGTCCATCGGGTGAAACAAGGGCGTACATGATGACGTTGGAGGTCTGGCGCTTCATCACGGTTACGCCGACCTGGTTAACCTCAGAAGGTAACAGACCGGAAGCCTGTGACACACGGTTCTGCACGTTCACGGCGCACATATCCGGGTCTGCTCCCTGCTTGAAGTAGACGGTAATCATGGCCGAACCGCTGTTGGTGGCCAGAGAAGTCATATAGTCCATGTTCTCCACACCGTTTATCTGCTCCTCCAGAGGGGTGATAACTGACTTCAGCACTGTCTGGGCGTCGGCACCGGTGTAGGTGGTGTAAACCACAATGGTTGGTGGTGCGATGTCAGGATACTGCTCGATAGGCAGGGTGACAAGTCCGATGAGGCCCAACAACACGAAGAAGATGGACATCACGGTGGACAGCACCGGTCGTTTTATGAAATTGGTGAATGTCATTTTTCTTCTGTTAAATTGACTTTTTCTTTCTGGACAGCCCGTTTAGTCCCCTTATACGGGGAGGCGTTCCGTCCAGTTATTATTACTTATCCTTGCTGTCAGACATGGCATCGATGAAGCCGGAAGCAGAGCCCTGCTTCTCGCCGAGCTTTGCTGCGTCGTTGATTGCCTTCTGATATTGAGCCTCGGTGACGGGGGTGATTTGCATTCCCTCGCTGAGTTTTGTGATGCCCTTAGTGACATAGCGGTCACCGGCTTTCAGACCGGACTCAACAATATAGTAATTGCCGTCGTCCTGCGGGTTCACCTTAATCTCGGTGGACTTCACCTTGTTGTCCTTGCCGACAACGTAAACGAACACCTTGTCTTGAACCTCAGAGCAAGCGTCCTTGGGTACGAGAATGGCACTGTTGTTGTCGCTGGGGATGATGATGTTGCCGGCGCTACCGCTCTTGAGCAGACGCTCAGGATTGCTGAAGTGGGCGATGATAGAGGTAGCACCTGTCGTCGGGTCAACCACGCCGCTCATCTTCACCACCTTTCCGGGATGGTCGTAGATGGTACCGTCGTTCAGTTGCAATTTAACAGCAGGGAAGGAGGCAATGGCAGCCTTGGTACTGCCAGAGGTCTTAACCATGCTGAGGATGGTCTTCTCAGGAACGGAGAAGAAAACCTCCACTGTGGAGATGTCGCTGACAGTGGTCAGAGCTTCGGCACTGGAGGGACCGACCAAGGCACCCACCTTGTAGGGCAGTGAGCCGACGAATCCGGCTGCGGGGCTCTTCACGTAGCAGAAGCTGAGGTTCTCCTTGGCGGAAGCAAGGGAAGCTTCGGCTTGGCGCACGTTGGCTACCGCAGACTCGTATGTATTTTTGGAGGTAGAAAGCTCGTATTCACCGATAATCTTCTTTTCAAAGAGTTTTTTACTGTTTTGGTAGGTCAAGCGTGAGGTGTTGAGCTGTGACTTGGCTGTATTAACGGCAGCCTGAGCCTGGCGAACTGCAGCTTCGTAAGTTTCGCTGTCAATGGTAAAGAGTAACTGGCCTGCCGATACTGCTTGGCCTTCATGCACATACACTTTTGTGATGAAGCCAGAGACCTTTGGCCGTACTTCCACATCCTGAATACCCTTGATGGTTGCAGGGTAAGTTGTCTGCAGGGTTGCACTCGTAGTCTGTACTGTTCGCACAGGGTACTTGTTGTCACCCATGTTGAGACTGCCGCTCTTCCCTCCGCAAGAGGAAAGAATCGGTGCTGTTAAAGCAACTAGTAAAATAGTCTTAATTCTCATACCTATAATGTTAAAGTTATTGTTGTCACTCTTTTGAGTTCGCTTATTAATAATGTATCAAACTGATTGCGTAGGACTGTCCTGACAATGTTCCTCTGAAAATCCGGATATACGTTCCCAGTTCGCCGGCAAAATTACTCACTATCTTTCAAAACTCAAAGCATTGCCTCAGTTTTTAACATAGATTATTTGTTAGCTGTAGCTATATAAAC
>JBMNUW010000020.1:0-29130 GCA_050946475.1 Prevotella sp. | reverse complement strand
GAGCGGCAGAAGTCGTTGAGCTTTCAACAGATGTTCCGGCAGATTCAGCGCAGCCTTCGGGTCAGCTTACTTTGGAGGAATGTAAGCAGGCGGCAAGGGCAAATTACCCGTTGATTCGCCAGCTTGACCTCATTTCCCGGAGCCGTGACTACAATGTGTCGAATGCGGCAAAAGCCTGGCTTCCGCAAGTCAACGTCTCAGCCGCTGCGGGTGGCTTCACCGACATCTTGTCTCTCTCTGAGCAACTGTCACAGTCGGTCGGTGACCCCAAGAACTGGCTCGCTGGGGCATCGGTCATGGTGAATCAGAATATCTATGATGGCGGAGAGACGTCTGTACGCAAGCAGATGGCTCGTCAGCAGGCAGAAGTGGACCAGCGGAGTGTGGAGGTCCGGCTCTATGATATCAATCAGCGCGTGGAGCAACTCTATTTCGGAGTGCTCGTCCTCGATGAGCAACTCCGACAGAATCAGTTGCTGCTGAAGGACCTCAGTCTCAGCATGGAGACTGTTAAGAGTATGCTGAATGGCGGACTTGCCAATCAGGGTGATGTGGAGGCTGTAAAGGTGGCTCAGGTGGAAACCCAACAGCAACAGTCATCGCTCAAAACGCTGCGTCAGACTTATATCGCCATGCTCGGCACATTTATCGGTCGCAACCTGCCAAAGGATGTCGTACTGCCCCGTCCGGCTGACTTGGAGGTAAACGCGAACTTGGCGACTTGGCGACCGGAACTGGACTATTATCAGTCGCAGGAGAATTTGCTGCAATGTCAGAAGCGCGAACTCGATGCCAGGCTGAAGCCTCGGTTGAATGCGTTTGCGATGGGACTGACCCACAGCAATATCATATCGGCACTTCACAACTCCATGCTGGCAGGAGGCATCACGCTGAGTTGGAATATTGGCAGTCTCTACACCCGCAAGAACGACTTGCGGAACTTGGAGGTGAAACGTCAGCAGATAGACACTGACCGTATGACGTTCCTCTTCAACAATAACATGGAAAGTCAACAGCAACAGGGTGTTATAGACAATCTTCAACGACAACTTACTTTGGACGACGAGATAGTCAGTCTGCGTCAGAGCATTAGGGCAAAGAGCGAAAAGAAGGTGCGCTTAGGCACAGAGAGTGTCAATGAAATGCTTCGTGACATCAATGCCGCCGCACAGGCGCGACAGCAGAAAGCCCTGCACGAGGTGGAACTGCTGGAGGCAAAGTATAAACTGAGAACCCTCCGGTCCTCTTATAATAAATAACGACAACAATTATCACTGATATGAAAGCAATACACAAGGTCTCTTATTATGTGGCGGCAACATTATTTCCGCTGATGGTCCTGTCATGCGGCGACTCGTCGAAAGACTACGACGCCACTGGTAATTTTGAAGCCACTGAAGTCACTGTCTCCGCTGAGCAGGCGGGAAAGCTCACGCAGTTTTCCGTGAACGAAGGCTCCACCGTGGCAGGCGGCAAACAGGTAGGACTGGTCGATACCGTTCCTTTCTACCTCAAGGTGAGACAGATGGGTGCCACCAAGTGGATTTATGCCACTCAGCGCCCTGACCAGGAAAAGCAGGTGGCTGCCTTGAGACAGCAGTTGGCAAAAGCCGAGCAAGACCGCAAGCGCTACGCCCAATTGGTGAAAGACGGTGCCGCTAACCGCAAGCTCCTCGACGATGCCACCAGTGAGGTAAACGTGCTGCGCCGTCAGGTTGCCGCCAGTCTTTCCTCGCTCAACAACAACACGCAGAGTCTCAATGCGAGAATGAGCACCACCGATATTGAGAAACTGCAAGTGCTCGACCAACTGAAGAAATGCCATATCCTCTCTCCCATCACCGGAACGGTACTTGAGAAGTATGTGGAACAGGGTGAGTATGTCACACCGGGTAAGCCGTTGTTCAAGGTGGCGGACATGAATCATCTCTTCCTTCGTGCCTATGTCACCACGGCTCAGCTGAAGAACGTGCGGCTCGGTCAGAAGGTCACCGTGTATGCTGATTACGGTTCGAAGCAGCGGCGCAGTTATCAGGGCAGGGTGTCATGGATTAGCGACCGTTCTGAGTTCACGCCAAAGTCTATTCTGACCGACGATGAGCGTGCCGACCTCGTCTATGCGGTGAAGATCGCCGTGGTCAACGACGGCTATATTAAGATTGGCATGTATGGCGAGGTGAAGTTCTGAGACAGGGAGGAGTAAGGAATGATCAATAGCAACGCCATCGAAGTCCAGCATGTCTCGCACCGTTATGGTCAGGTCCAAGCGCTCCACGACGTGTCTTTCTCCGTCGGTGAGGGCGAGGTGTTCGGCATCATTGGCCCCGACGGTTCCGGCAAGACCACGCTGTTCAGAATCCTCACCACCTTGCTGCTTCCGGAAGGAGGCAAGGCTACGGTCGACGGTTTCGATGTGGTGCGTGATATGAAGGCTGTCCGGAGTCGTGTGGGCTACATGCCGGGACAGTTCTCGCTCTATCAGGATTTGACCGTAGAGGAGAATCTGAAGTTCTTCGCCACGCTCTTCAACACCACTGTGGAGGATGGCTATGAACTGGTCCGTCCCATCTACTCTCAGATTGAGCCTTTCCGCAAGCGCAGGGCGGGTGCATTGTCGGGCGGCATGAAGCAGAAGCTGGCACTGAGCTGTGCTCTGATACACCGCCCCTCGGTGCTGTTCCTCGACGAACCTACAACCGGTGTGGACCCCATCAGCCGCAAGGAACTGTGGGAGATGCTTGCCACGCTTAGAGAGCAGCACATCACCATTGTGGTCTCCACGCCCTATCTCGATGAGATTCGTCAGTGCGACCGGGTGGCTTTCCTCCAGCAGGGTGAGGTGAAAGGCATCGGCAAGCCTGAGGACATTCTCCAACAGTTCAGCAGCATCTTCTCTCCGCCGGGACTTCCCCGTGTGGAGCACCCTTCCGTTGAGCGACGCGAGGTTATCCACGTGGAGCATCTTGTCAAGGCTTTCGGCTCCTTCCATGCGGTCGATGACATCAGTTTCTCGGTCTATGAGGGCGAGATATTCGGCTTCTTAGGCGCCAACGGTGCGGGAAAATCCACCGCCATGCACATTCTGACGGGTCTCAGTCAGCCCACCAGCGGAACGGGACAGGTGGCGGGGTTCGACGTGCGGACCGAGTATGAGCAGATAAAGAAGCACATCGGCTACATGAGTCAGAAGTTCTCCCTCTACGAAGACCTTACCGTTGCCGAGAACATCCGGCTCTTCGCCGGCATCTATGGCATGTCTGATAAGGAAATCAGCGAAAAGACCGACCGACTTCTTCAGGAGTTGCAGTTCACCGAGCACCGTAACACCATTGTCGGGAGTCTGCCGCTCGGATGGAAGCAGAAACTGGCTTTCTCCGTGAGTATCTTCCATCATCCCGCCGTCGTCTTCCTTGATGAGCCTACGGGCGGTGTGGACCCTTCCACGCGCCGTCAGTTCTGGACGCTCATCCGCAAGGCTTCTAATGAGGGCATAACGGTCTTCGTCACCACTCACTATATGGACGAGGCTGAATATTGTGACCGAATCTCCATCATGGTAGACGGTAAGATAAGGGCGATGGGAACTCCCGACGGTCTCAAGGAGGAATATCATCAGCCCGACATCGACGGAGTGTTCACCCTCTTGGCAAGACAGGCAAAGCGTAAAAACCAATAAGCAATGAAAACATTCCTATCCTTTGTCATCAAGGAAAGCAAACATATTCTGCGCGACCCGCGTGTGATGCTGATACTCTTCGGCATGCCCGTGGTGATGATGCTGCTTTTCGGCTTCGCGCTCTCCACCGATGTGCGCGACGTGCGCACGGTGGTGGTGACCTCTTCCTATGACCAAGCGGCTCAGCGGTTGGTGCAGGCGCTCGGCGCTTCGGAGTATTTCGATTTGTGCTATAACGTGAGCACCACAGCCGAGGCGGAAAAACTCATGGTTGACCAGAAAGCCGATATCGCACTGGTATTCTCGCCCGACTTTGCTAACCACCGATACGACGGAACTGCCCGAGTGCAAGTGGTTGCCGATGCCGCCGACCCGAACATGGCACAACAGTATGTAAGCTATGTGATGCAAATCTTTCAAGGTCAGCTGAGCAGCAAGGGCTATACAGTACCGGCAAGTGCCACTGGTCAAGCTGCCGCCATGACTATGGCAATGCCGAGAGTCTCCACGAAATTGCTCTACAATCCTCAGATGAAAAGTGCCTACAACTTCGTGCCTGGAATCATGGGTGTGTTGCTGATGCTCATCTGCGCCATGATGACAAGTGTCTCTATTGTTCGGGAGAAAGAGCGCCACACCATGGAGGTGATTCTGGTGAGTCCCGTGCGGCCCTTGGCTATCATCATTGCCAAGGCGGTGCCCTATCTCGTGCTTTCTCTCGTCATTCTCACCACCATCCTCGTCATGTCCAAGTGGGTTCTCGGCGTGCCTTTGGAAGGTAGTCTATTTCTGATATATCTTCTTTCCTTGGTCTATATCCTGCTGGCGCTGGCATTGGGACTTCTGATTTCCACGGTGGTCAGCACGCAGTTGGCTGCTCTGCTCTGCAGTGCCATGTTGCTGTTGCTGCCCAGCATCATGTTGTCCGGTATGGTGTATCCCATCGAGAGTATGCCAGCCATCCTACAATGGATTACCTATATCGTTCCGCCTCGCTACTATGTGACAGCCATGCGAAAACTGATGATTATGGGCGTGGGCTTCGGTGAAGTGATGCAAGAGTTCGTGATACTCTCCGCCATGACGCTCCTGCTGTTGGCTCTTGCCTTGAAAAAATTCAATAACAGACTGTAAAGTCAAAAAGATTTTTCTCTATGGTTATCAAATATCTCATCAAGAAAGAGTTTCTCCAGATACGCCGCAATGTCTTCCTGCCGCGCCTTATCATGATGTTCCCCATCATGGTGATGTGCGTGCTGCCTTGGGTGATGAATCAGGAGGTGAAGAATGTGGTGGTCGATGTGGTGGACAATGACCGCTCTACCCTCTCCCAGCGATTGGTGCATCGCATAGAACAGTCGCGCTATTTTATCTTCCACGGACAGCCGGTGAGCTACGAAGTTGCCAACAAGGACATCGAGCGGTGCAAGGTGGACTGTGTGGTAGAGATTCCCCGGCATTATGGACGCGACCTTGAGAGCGGGCGGTCTCCGCAGGTGCTGATAGCCACCAATACCGTCAACGGTGTGAAGGGCTCGCTCAGTGCCGGATATCTTTCCCAGATTGTCACCCGGACAGACCAGTTGAAGTTTGCCCCCAAGACCCAAGAGGCTGTCTCCACGCTCTATCTTTTCAACAAGAATCTCGACTATAAGGTCTTTATGATTCCCGCCCTCATGGCTCTCTTGGTGATGATGCTCTGCGGATTCCTGCCAGCCTTGAACATCGTGAGCGAGAAGGAGAAAGGCACTATCGACCAGATTAACGTCACTCCTGTGAGCAAGGGAACGTTCATCCTCAGCAAGCTCATTCCCTACTGGTGCATCGCCTTGGTGGTCATCACAGTGTGCTTCATCCTGTCTTGGGCTGTCTATGGCATCACCTCAGCCGGAAATCTGGGACTCATCTATCTGCTCTCCCTCTTGTTTGCACTGATTTTCAGCGGCGTTGGACTTGTCATTTCCAACTACAACAGTACCATGCAGCAGGCAATGTTTGTCATGTGGTTCATCGTGGTTTGTCTCCTCATGCTCAGTGGACTCTTCACGCCAGTGAGAAGTATGCCGCACTGGGCACAGCTGACCACCATCATCAACCCCATGTACTATTTCATCGGAGCCATCCGCACTGTTTTTGTCCGCGGCGGAGATTTCGGGAGTATTTCCTCGCAGGTTGCTGCCCTTGCGGTTTTCGCAGTCATCATGGACTTATGGGCTGTATGGAGTTATCGGAAGAACGCATAATGAATGAGGAGTTTCAACTTCCGCAAGGCTGGATGACAAATCATTGCTCTAACCGCTCCAAAGTCATAAGCAATTGATCAGTTCCACCTTGACCGATAAAGTCCGGAGGGTGTTTTTTCTCTTTTCTGTTTCTTGATGCATTACGTGTTTTCATGGCATAAATGTTTTGAGCGTTTTTCATCATGTTTAGGTATTACGGTTATCCTGATTAGAGTCAATTGCAAAATTATACATAAATTTCAAAATAAACAAATTTATTTAGTGTGATTTTTTCTGTTTATGCTTTATTAACTTGAATCTCTAAGCTTTAATGGATTTAGGATACAACGAAATAAGCTTTAATAAAAGGGAAAGTAAAGGAAATATTGAGGAAGAGAACTAAAAAATTAAAAACTTTAAAAAACTGGTGCTACCTTCATAAAGTTTACTTAGGTAGCGCCTTACAGGCGCATGCATCCCTCCTTTTCGTCCTTCCTGGGACATCACTCCGCTACGCTGCGTTATGTCCCAGGTTACTGAGATACGGCCTTACAGGCCAAAGTTAATGCATAATTCTTAATGCATAATGCATAATTAGCTGCGCAATGATTGATGTAGGAGCGACTTGTGTGATTGATTCGCCCTTGGTCCCAACCGATGATTTTTGCCATTGTCATCCTAATTGCCGATTTTAATTCTGTCAACCATCATTACGTGAGTTGTTCTTCTCGTCATTATTGCAGCCCTGCAATATGGTGAATAAACGCTCTTAGAAGATTTTTGTTGATTTCTGTGCGAAGTGCTTCACCAAAACAACCGAAAACGTAAATGTAACACCGTAACACCGTAACCCGAACCTCACTTTTAACCACGAAAAATGCAAATATAACACCGAATCACCGTAACTCGGCCCACCTTCAACCACGAAAAACGTAAATGTAACACCGTAACACCGTAACCCGAACCTCACTTTTAAGTACAAAAACGTAAATGTAACACCGTAACACCGTAACCCGACACCCACTTTCGCGCGAAGCGAAGAGGAGTAATATTCTAAATATAATAATGTTCGCGCGTATATATATTATATATATATATTTTATATAATAAAAAAGAGAGAACGGGGGTCGGGTTACGCGGGTTACGGTGTTACATTTTTGGAAATTATACGTAAATCGTTGAATACTAATATATTACGTTGTTAATGGGTGTTAAAACGTAACACAAGATGACCGTGTTACGCTGTGTTACACTTTCCGTAAGACTATGAAAAGTATGGAAACGCAGACTTTACGTACGAGTTTTTACATTTACTTCAAGATGTATTTTATTATGAAATTCCCATCAAAAGTTTGTCTCCTAAGGTCTCTAATCTTCTCGTGCATCATGTTTCGTGTCATGTTTCACACTCTAACGCCGTTTATTTTCCTATTCATAATCGGCAAAAGATACTAAAAATGGCGTGTGAGCTCCAATAGAGAACTCCCATCATATATTCTGAGGTAGCGCCTTAACAGGCGCAGGTGTCCTCCCCTCACCATCTTCCTGGAACATCCACTCCGCTAACGCTGCGTGTATGTCTCAGGTTACTGAGGTACGGCCCTACGGGCGAAAGTTAATGCATAATTCTTAATGCATAATGCATAATTAGCTGCGCGATGATTTGATGTAGGGGTAACTTGCGTGATTGATTCGCCCTTCGTCCCAACTGGTGATTTTTGCACATATCATCTTAATTGCCGATTTTACTTCTGTCGTCATTATTGCTGATTTTTGATTCTGTCAACCATCATTACGTAAATTGTTCCTGTCGTCATGATTGCCGATTTTTGATTCTGTCAACCATTATTATGTGAGTTGCTCCTTTCATCATTATTGCAGGGCTGCCGGCCCTGCAATATGGTGAATAAACAAAACACCCTTGAAAGATTTTTGTTGATTTCTGCGCAAAGTGCTTCACCAAAACAACCGAAAATGTAAATGTAACACCGTAACACCGTAACCCGACATCCACTTTAAGGGTCTTTATCATGGGCGTATCGATTACAAAACAAAGAAAGGGCTGAACCAAAAACTTTTGTTTTTGACTCAGCCCCTTTTATGGGATGATATGGAAGAAATAATCTCCCGGCCTCTCCTCTTTCCTTATTGAGGAATATAATTACTTGTCGAGAAGTGCCTTGAACTTCTCGTCGAGTTTGGCCTTGGATGCAGCACCGACGAATTTGTCAACCAGCTCGCCGTTCTTGAAGAAGAGAATGGTAGGAATGTTGCGAACGCCAAACTCCATGGCAATGTCGTCGTTCTCCTCCACATCACACTTACCTACGACAATCTTGCCGTCGTAGTCATTAGCCAGTTCGCTAATGATAGGTGCCACCATGCGGCAGGGTCCGCACCAAGTAGCCCAGAGGTCAACTACCAATGGCAGTTCGCCATTCTTATAACTCTCGAAATTCTTGGTTGTAATTTCAACTTCCATTTCTTATTTCCTTTCTTTGATGAATTTTTTGCTTTTAAGATGTTGTTCCTTGACAGAAAATTTAATTCGCTTATTAGAATACTGCTTCTTGACGTGACAACCTGCAAACACCATGCCAAATCGTTCCTGAAATGACATGCGGCAAATTGTCCTGCAAAACTACTCAATTACTTTTGATAAAACAAGCATGGTTTCCGAAAAACGAGTCACGAAACAGTTTATTCATTATTTTTAACTAACCTGTTATTAGAACACCACCACTCGGCTGCCATCAGGCTGCTCCGTTATGGTGACCTTTGTACAGTCACCTGGCAGAATTTCCTCTATCAGTTCCGGCCACTCCAGGAAGCAGAGAGCACCACTGTAGAAATAATCTTCGTAGCCCATATCATACACTTCCTCCAGCTTCTTGATACGGTAGAAGTCGAAATGATAAATAAGCTCGTTCGTAGTAGCCGAACGATACTCGTTGACAATGGCGAAAGTCGGAGAAGTGATGACGTCTTCCACTCCCAACTCTTCGCAAATGGCCTTGATGAAAGTAGTCTTTCCGGCTCCCATCTTGCCATAGAAGGCAAAGACGTTGCCTTCACCCATGTTCTCGATGAACTTGCGTGCAGCGGCACGGATGTTGTCCAAGGAATCAATTTTTATTTGCATATCTTTTAGAAATTATATTTTACGTTCTGTGTCTGCCCGTGAAAGGTCAGTTCAGCTGATAGTGCAGTGCCTGATTTTGCTCGATATAGTTGAGGAAGGAAGCCGTGACTTCCACCTGCTTACTGGAAGCTCTGAGCAGCACGTTGGAATTATTCTCCACATCGTTGATATTGAAATACAGATCCGTCTTGCCCGGCGATTCCGAAACAATTGACAGGATGTCATTCACCAGGACGTCATTGATTTCATTGCTCGGCAATGAGATGGTAAGACGCTCTATACGCTGTTCCTTTACGGTCTGCATGTACTCCACACTCTTGATATTGAGAGAATAGAAAGTGCTGGTAGGGAATTTTTTCGTATAGCGGGCTGTAATGAAGACAGAACTGTTCACTATGAGTCGTCCGTTCCATTGTCCCCAGTCGTCACCGAAGATGGCTATCTCGCCAGGTCCGTCATAGTCCTCTATCGTCACAATGCCGAAAGGTTCGCCTCGCTTTGTGAAGCGTGTTTTCACATCGGTAACAATACCACCGAATGTCAGTTCCTCACGTTGAGACAATTCCTCCCGCTTGTCCCTGTCTCCCATCTCAGAGCATTTCGTATTGCAGAGATTCTTGAGCACTACGGCATAATCGTCTAACGGATGGGCAGATAGGAAGATTCCGACTAATTCCTTTTCCTTACCGAGCCGTTCGATGGTACTCCATGATTCGGCTTTAGGCACAGGGGGAAGTGCTATGGCGACATCCTCGGCAGCACCGAAGAGCGACATCGCCTGAGAAGCCTTGTCAGCCTGATACTGCTGCCCGAAACGTACGAGTGTATCGAGGAACATCTCTCCCTTGGAATTAGTTGCGACATACTGCTCGCGCATCAGTCCGAAGCAGTCGAATCCTCCGCTCAGCGCCAGACTCTCAAAGGCTTTACGATTGACGTCCTTATAATTGATGCGCTCAGCAAAGTCATATATGTCCTTATAAGGTCCGTTGGCTTCGCGTTCCTTGACAATGGCTTCTGCAGCAGCAGTTCCCATGCCCTTGATGGCGGACAAGCCGAAGCGGATTTCACCTTTCTTGTTCACACCGAACTCCTTGTAACTCTCGTTCACATCCGGACCGAGGGTCTTCACGCCCATTGACTTGCATTCCTCCATGAGCTTGGTGATTTCCGTAATCTGAGCGAAACGGCGCGTCATCAGGGCGGCCATGAACTCTGCAGGATAGTGAGCCTTCAGATAAGCCGTCTGATAAGCCACCCAGGAATAGCAAGTGGCGTGCGATTTGTTGAACGCATAGGAAGCAAATTTCTCCCAGTCGCTCCAAATCTTTTCCAGGACCTTCGGGTCGTGACCGTTTTCCGTTCCCTGCTTGATGAACTTCGGCTTCATGGCATCTACGATGGCTTTCTTCTTCTTACCCATGGCCTTACGCAGGGCATCGCTCTCTCCACGAGTGAAATTGGCCAGCTGGCGCGACAGCAACATCACTTGCTCCTGATAGACGGTGATACCATAGGTGTCCTTCAGATATTTCTCCATACAGGGAATATCGTAGGTCACCAGCGAAGGATTGTTCTTGCGCCGGATGAATTCGGGAATATAGTCCATAGGTCCCGGACGGTAGAGGGCGTTCATGGCGATAAGGTCCTCAAACACTGTGGGATGAAGCTCACGGAGATATTTCTGCATACCCGGCGATTCAAACTGGAAGGTACCGATGGTGCGACCCTCCTGATAGAGCTTGTAGGTCAGTTCGTCGTCCAGTGGAATATTGTCAAGGTCAACAACGTCGCCGGTGGTCTGCTTGATAACATGGCAGGCCTCCTTCAACTCGGAGAGCGTTTTCAGTCCGAGGAAGTCCATCTTGATGAGACCCGTTGACTCAATCACGTGTCCGTCGTATTGGGTCACGGCGCACTTGAGGTCAGGAAAATCCGGGTCGGGAGCCGTCATCACAGGCACCCAATTGCTGATGGGGTCGCGACAGATGATGAAGCCGCAGGCATGGATGCCGGTGCCACGCACGGTACCCTCCAGCTGACGGGCATATTTAATGGTATTTCGTTCGCGAGGATCCACTGACGCCTCTGCCTCCCGAAGTTCCGGAGTACACTTGATGGCATTTTCAAGCGTCATTTTCATTCCATCCGGCAACCGGTCGGGAATAGCCTTTTTCAGAGCATTCGAACGGTCGAGCGGTAATCCCTCCACACGAGCCACATCAGCGATTGAGTTCTTCGTTGCCATTGTGGCATAGGTTATAATATGGGCACAATTTTCATGCCCGTATTTATCCATCACCCAGCGCAGCACCTTTCCGCGTCCGTCATCATCGAAATCGGTATCAATATCCGGCAAGTTTACACGGTCAGGGTTTAAGAAACGCTCGAACAGCAAGTTATATTTCAAGGGGTCGATTTTCGTAATACCAAGACAATAGGCTACCACAGAGCCTGCTGCCGAACCACGTCCAGGGCCCACCCACACGTCAAGTTCATTTCTCGCAGCGTTGATAAAGTCCTGCACGATAAGGAAGTAACCAGGGAAACCCATGGTTTTCATCACGTGTAACTCGAAGTTCACGTGCTTTCTCACCTCTTCAGGCAGCGGGTCACCATAACGCTTTTTGGCACCTTCGTATGCCAGTTTGGCCAGATAGTCTGCTTCAAACTTGATACGGTAAATTTTGTCGTAGCCGCCGAGACGGTCAATTACTTTCTGTCCTTCCTCGGGAGAAAGCTGATTCTTACCGTTCTCGTCGGTGGTAAATTCATTGTAGAGGTCCTGCTCGGTATATTTCTTGCGCCATTCTTCCTCCGTGCCGAAACTCTCGGGGATGGGGAAGAAAGGCATGATAGGACCATGGTCAATGCTGTAGAATTCCACCTTATCGAGAATCTCCAGCGTATTTCGCAAGGCTTCAGGATGATCGGGGAAGACTTCGTTCATCTCCTGACGCGTCTTGAACCACTCCTGCTTGGTATAACGCATACGGTCGGGGTCGTGCAGATCCTTTCCCGTGGAAATACAGAGCAAATGGTCGTGAGCCTCGGCAGTGTCTTTGTCCTCAAAGTGGCAGTCGTTGGTACATACCACTTTGATGCCGTACTCCTTAGCCAGTTCGAGTATCACCTTATTGGCTTTCTGCTGCAACGGGAAAGTCTCGCGGTTGGCCTCGATGTTGGGGTCCTTCACCTCGTGACGCTGAATTTCCAGATAATAGTCATCGCCAAAGACACGATGGTACCACTCTATGGCCTCACGCGCACCGGCAATGTCGCCTTTTAGAATCTTGGAAGGAACTTCACCGGCAATGCAGGCAGAGCAGATGATAAGGTCCTCGTGGTATTTTTCCAAATCATATCTGTCAGTTCGAGGACGTGTATAGAAACCGTCAACCCAGGAATTGGACACCAGCTTGATGAGATTCTTGTAGCCGTTATAATTCTTTGCCAGTACAATGAGGTGATAACGACGGTTGTCGCCCTTGTTCTTGTCTTTGCTTTCTTTATGATCATTGGCTACATACATCTCACACCCGAAGATGGGCTTGAAGGGTGGCAGCCCCTCCGCCTTGCGCTTCTTGTTGATGGAACCGCAATAGTCGGAAAACTCCTTGATACCGTACATCACACCGTGGTCGGTGATTGCCATGCCTTTCATACCGTCAGCCAAAGCTTTATCCACAAGATGCTTTACCTTTGATTGACCGTCAAGTATGGAATAATGTGTATGAACGTGCAGGTGTATAAAATCTTCCATTTTGCTAAAAATTGTGGTGCTAAGTTACGGTGAATTGCCGACATAACCAAAAAAAATAGTACAAAAGATTGCCAGTTTATTGAAAATGCACTAACTTTGCAATTGCAAATTTCTATACCTACCTAAATGGGCGCTAAAATAAAGAAAATAAAGAAAATCCGCATACATCGCGAGGGTGCCGACACCCTCTTCTATGGCTTTATCGCTATGGCTGCTATAACGGCAGCACTGTGGTATGGCTTCGACACGAAATGGCCTGCCGGCCTCTTCCTCGTCGTTGCAATGGCGGTCTACCTCATTGTTCTCAACTTCTACCAATGCCCCATCCGCTATCTGCCCGTCGAGGATACTGACAAGATAGTGGTGGCTCCTGCCGACGGAAAAGTAGTGGTAATTGAAGAAGTGGAAGAAGATGAATATTTCCACGACAAGCGACTCATGATAAGTATCTTCATGAGTCTTTTCAATGTCCATGCCAACTGGTTTCCCGTGGACGGAAAAGTGAAGTTCGTAAACCACCGAAACGGCAACTATCACAAGGCATGGCTGCCGAAAGCAAGTGAGGAAAACGAACGAGCCGATGTGATGATTACCACAGAAAACGGGGTAGACGTGCTCTGCCGACAGATTGCCGGAGCCATGGCCCGTCGAATCGTCACCTATGCCAAGGAAGGTGAAGACTGCTACATTGACGAGCACCTGGGATTCATCAAGCTTGGCAGCCGTGTAGATGTATTCTTGCCTGTCGGTTCTGAGGTTTGTGTAAAGATGGGACAGAAAACAACCGGTGACCTCACCATCATAGCAAAACTGAAATAAACGGAAAGGGAATGTCGTTCTCTGTCGGAGAATGGCATTCCCTTTCAGCATCCTCCTCTCACTGATGTAAGATTACTCCAAGACATTGAGGTTGTAACATCATCCGGAAATAGAGTCCACACTTGTCGCTTCGACTTATGCGGAAGATACATTAAGTAAATTAAAATTCATTTTCAATATGGCATTCAAGAAACACATTCCCAATACTCTCACGTGCTGCAATCTTATTTCCGGTTGCATCGCCACGTGTTTCGCTTTTTTCCACGATCCACAGCTTGCACTGATTTGGATTATCATCGGTGCCATATTCGATTTCTTTGACGGCATGTCTGCACGCCTGCTTCATGTTTCCTCTCCCATCGGCAAGGAACTGGACTCTCTGGCCGACGACGTCACCTTCGGCGTGGCTCCTTCCACCATTCTCTTTTCACAGTTGCTCGTCATGGACTATCCCTCGTTCCTGCTGCCTCTGACCGATTTCATACCATTTGTAGCCTACATCATGGCAGCATTCTCCGCACTGAGACTGGCCAAGTTTAATCTCGACGAACGACAGTCCCTCGGCTTCATCGGACTGCCCACCCCTGCCAATGCCCTTTTCTGGGGTTCGCTCATCGTAGGCGGCAGCAGTTTACTGGAAAGTTCTTCAGTATTTACAATTATCGTCATAGCCCTCATGCTGGTCAGTTGCTGGCTCCTGGTCTCGGAAATTCCGATGTTCGCCCTCAAGTTCAAGCAATGGGGCTGGCATGGCAATGAAGTGAAATACATATTTGTGTTGAGCTGCATCCCTATCCTGTTGATTTTCAAATGGCTGGCTTTTGCTATAATTATCACTTGGTATGTGGTGCTCTCTGTAGGCGTTAATCTGTTCGGCAAGAAATCCTGATAGCCTATGGCCTCCCTCCTCTATTTTCTCCTCTTCATCTTTCTTTTCGGTCTCATCGTAGCGGCCGCTATTGGCTTGCGCTTATATCGGACGGTCCACAATGTGATGAAGAACGTCAAAAATCAGTCCAATGACTTCGGGACTGATTCCTCTTCCCGCCGCCGGACTTATAACACTACAACTACCGAGACAGGCGAGACGATCATCGACCAGCGTGATCCTGAGAAAATCCGACAAAAGATTTTCAAGGATGACGAAGGTGAATATGTAGATTTCAAGGAAGAGAAATAGCACTTTTCATGGTGAACAAAGTTCCTTCGTAACTTTATTCCACCTTCTGCATCCAACGTATCTATATTATTGACGACGAGCCCCAGGTGGGAAACAATTTTGCTCCAGCTGGGAGACGATTGAGCCCCAGGTGGGAGACGATTGAGCCCCAGGTGGGTCTCAATCTTGTCCCAAGTGGGAAACATTCTTTTCTCAACTGGGAGAAAATGAAAAACTTATAGGCAAACAACTATAAATTTGCTACTTTTGCATGTAATTAATAATGCAAGAAACTATAAAAGTTGCCTCCGTGCCCATCCCCACAAGACAATAACAGTGAAATTGCCGGGGTATATAATAGTGGTAAAGTTGTTCAGAATTATACAGTAGCATTGAAACTGCAAGAAATAAGACTGCAAATCCAAATGCAGACGATGTGCGGAAACAGATTGAAATTAGACTTAAGAACTTTAAAAACAACGGATATGAATAAAGAATTATTGGAAAAGGCTTTGGAAATCGCTATCAAGGCCCATAAGGGGCAGGTTGATAAAGCAGGTGAAATTTATGTTTTTCATCCTATCCGTGTGGCACAGCGTTGCGAGACTGATGATGAAAAAATAGTAGCCCTGCTTCATGATACCATCGAAGATACAGACGTAACAGAAGACTATCTGATAGAGCAGGGATTTCCAATGGAAATCGTGGATGCCGTGCTTGGCGTGACGCGGGAAGAGAAGGAGACCTACGAAGAATTTATCCGGCGCTGCGCCCTCAATCCACTGTCACGCAAAGTCAAGCTCCATGATTTGGAAGACAATATGGATGTCCGAAGACTAAAGGAATTGACGGAAAAAGATATGGACAGACTGAACAAGTATCTTCGTGCCTACAGATATCTCTCAGCTGAAAAGTAAGCTGCGGACATGGCGATGTAATCCAAACAATTTTCTTGAGCCCCTTTGGGGATTGAAGTTAAGGCTATTCTATTCTGCATGAAATCATTACGACAAACAGATACGAAATAATTATTAAGTAACCTGGAGTCTCATAACCGTCAGTCTACAGGGGACTAACTTTTTTCAAGACGATTTAGCAAAGGGAGCGCCTAACAGACAGTCATGTTGTCGTGGTATTGAGATTATCCCTTATGCTGTTGCAATTGCTTCTTGAAAGTGAGCGGGGAAACGCCGACCTCTCGTTTGAAAAACGTACAGAAGAGAGAGTCCTCGGGGAAGTTGAGCTTATAAGAGATTTCCTTTACCGTGAGGTTACTATGTAGCAGAAGCATTTTTGACTCCATAATTAACAGCAGATTAATCCATTCCCCTACTGTCTTACCACTGACATTCTTTACCACCCTACTGAGATAATTTGGCGTAACAAGCAGACGGTCAGCATAGAATTTGATATCATGCTTGGCGGTTCCCAAGCGATTGAGCATTGAGAGAAACCTCTCGTAGAGGTCTTTTTCCGTGTAACTGTCGGTTGACGATACAGAAGATTTATGGTGCTCATAGTCCGCCAACATATCTTCCGCCAAAGCGAGAGAAATATGCTGTAACGATTTGATGGGCGTTTGGTTGGCTTTGGCAAGATGGAGTGCCAAGTCGAAGTAGCGATGCAGTCGTAATCCTGTGCCTTCATCTGTATTCCAGACAGGAGCTTTCCATGCCGGCACACGTTCCGTCAGACCGTCTAAATCATCAATGGAAATAATTTCGGAAGTATGGTCTGCGGATTCATGCTCTTTCATTACCAATGTTCCCGGCGGCAAGATGTTGAGCGTGTTGCGTCTCATCTCATACTCTTTCAGATTGATTCGATAGCGGCAGGTTCCTCTCCATACCCTGATGAGCCGCCATTCCTTGGAGCGGTATGGTTGAAAGGGCTGCATCCATTCGTTGTCGGGAATGGAACCATGGTCAGTCAGCACTGTAAACTGGTTGCCGATGGCAGTTGTCTGTTCGTCGGCATGAGCGCAATCAACGAGGTCTCGCAATCGGATATATTCTATTTTCTTCTCTTTCGTCATAAATTGATTTTTGCAGCAAAGATAATAAATAACCATGAAATTTAGCCGTTTTGAAGGCTACAGGATAGGAATCGACAATAATAAGATAGTATGTGATAAGACCGGATGGAAGAAAAACACATAACTTTGCAACCGGAAATAACAGACTGACTAATGTTGGTGAAATGAAAAAATGGATTATCAATGCTTGTATGTTGGCAGCAGTTTGCTGCGGCGTATCAGCGCAAAACACAAATGACATGAAAACAATAAGACTGATTTATCCTCAATGGCAGGGAGGAATCATCGACCGATGGTTCCCGGATGAAGATGCTGCAGACATCTCCCGTGGCTATTCTTTGGGCGCTCAACTAATGAACGTTTTGGCGCCTGATACAAAAAACAAGTGCTATGTGGTACCTGTCGACACTGCCTATCAGCGCAAATTGCAGGACGGAGTGATGGACCGTGATGTCATTGCAAATCAGACCAAAGCAGCTCTTGCCATCCTCGACGTGGCGCAACCCGACAAGATTGTCACCTTTGGCGGTGAATGTTCGGTAAGCGTGGTGCCTTTCACTTGGCTCAACAAAAAATATGACGGCGACGTGGCAATGATATGGGTGGATGCCCATCCGGATATCACGTTGCCGGGTGATGTCTATCCCGGCTATCACGCAATGGCGGTTACGGCTGCCATGGGCTTGGGCGACAAAAAGATTGCGGGACTATTGCCTTCAAAGTTCACTCCGAATAAAATTCTCTACGTCGGCCTCCGCAATTGGGAACGTGATGAGATTAAAGAACGGCAGAAAACGTATGGAATTGACTATATCTCGCCTAAGGAACTTTTCAACAACAGTGACAAACTGAGGGAATGGTTGCGTAAGTGTAAAGCCTCTAAAGTTGTTGTTCATTTGGATTTGGATGTGCTCGATGCCTCAAAAATTTATCTCGCCGTTGGCAATGATTCCGGTGGCTTCGATTTACAGCAAGTCTCCCGTATCATCAACGACATCGCAAATGAAAAACAATTGGTGGGCCTGACAGTGGCAGAGTATATGCCGAGATTGGAGATAAAACTGCAAAAGATGCTGCGAAGTCTGCCGATAGAATAATCGCAGGGTAAATATTAACTGCTATTGTTATAAATAAGGTAGAGGACTATAAGTCAAGATGCTGTAATTTTGACTTGTAGCCCTCATCTTATTTATCCGCATATTTTTTTCTCGGATGAATAGCAGCAGCCATAGTACCCGCGCCCGTAGGGCGATACCTTTGGTAAACGGGTACATGTCCGCTCCGCGTCCATGTACCCGGATAGCAGACCACCTGACGAACTCACTTGACAATACAAGAGCTTTATATACGCAGATAGAAAAGAAATAGTAGGAAAGGCATGTTGTGAGGGTAAGACTTATATTATAAATAATCTTAACAAAACTGACATCCACATTCTTTAATGATTATATTTGCATTAAAATACAATCCTTGCAATTTAGAGATTTTCTAACATTACTAATTACTTACTTATAAGACCTGTTAACTATGGCAATTAAAATTGGATTTTACGACACAAAGAGTTATGATCGCAATGTTTTCGATGCTCACAACAAAGACTATGGCTTCGAAATTCATTATTTCCACAATCGGCTGAACATGGAAACCGTCGGGCTGTCGAAGGGAATGGATGCTGTCTGCATCTTCGTAGACGACACCTGTGACGCCCGGGTGGTGCGAGCACTTCATGAAAACTGTGTGAAACTCATAGCCCTGCGCTGCGCAGGATTCAACAATGTTGACCTTTCCGAAGCCAAGGGCAAACTGCGCGTGGCTCGAGTTCCTGCCTATTCACCTTATGCCGTTGCAGAATATGCCATGACACTCATGCTCTGCCTCAATAGAAAGGTATATCGCTCTGTAAACCGTACTCGTGAATTCAACTTCAAACTCAATGGTCTTATGGGATTCGACATGCACGAGAAGACTGTGGGACTGATTGGTTTAGGACGAATCGCTAAAGTGCTGGTAAACATTCTTAAAGGCTTTGGAATGCACATCCTGGCTTACGACCCGTATCCTGACAAAGAGTTTGCTGAGAAAAACGGCGTGGAGCTTGTTGACTTAGACGAACTTTATAAGCGCAGTGACATCATCTCCCTCCATACCCCATTGACGCCCTCTTCACGATTCATGATAAACCGTGTAAGCATCAACAAGATGAAACCAGGCGTGATGCTCATCAACACCAGTCGCGGACAACTCATTCATACCGAAGACCTGATAATCGGACTGCGTTCGGGACAGATAGGCTCAGCCGGTCTCGATGTCTATGAATACGAACAGAAGTATTTTTATGAGGACTGGAGCGAACAGATGGTGAGTGACGACAAACTTGCCATTTTACTTTCCATGCCTAACGTAATACTCACCTCGCATCAGGCATTCTTCACCAGAGAAGCACTGGAAAACATCGCTACAACCACACTCGATAATGTTAAAACATTCTTTGAGCGCGGTGAGTTGCCCAACGAAGTGAATTAAAGGACTTTATTTTTGCTCATATCGCACGATTATTGTAATTTTGCAGACGATATTGACATAGAATTTTTCGTCTGGCCTGCCTACAGTCCCACAACTTAACGGGAAGGTATAGCCGAAAAGAAGAATATGAAGACTATTTATAACAAGTTCGACAAGAAAGCTATTACAGCCCTCCCGCAAGTGAATTTCCCCGGCAGAATCATTTCCATTATTTCTCCCGGTGAGACAGAGAAAGCCGTAGACTATCTACTCAACAGTGATATTCTGGGAGTAGACACGGAAACCAAGCCCGCTTTTCATCGGGGAGAGCACCACAAGGTGGCTCTCCTCCAGGTGTCAAACAGAGATACCTGTTTCCTTTTTCGTTTGAATATGACGGGAATTACCCCTGCCATCAAACGTTTCCTTGAGGATACTACGGTGAAGAAAATCGGACTCTCGTGGCATGATGATATCAGGGCACTTGAAGCTCGGACTCCTTTCACCCCGGGCTATTTCATTGACTTGCAGAACATGGTCAGTGAAATCGGCATCGAGGACCTTAGTCTGCAGAAACTCTATGCTAACATTTTTCACAAGAAAATCAATAAGCGGCAGCGCTTGTCTAATTGGGAAGCACCCATTCTTGACGAGAAGCAGCGCCAATATGCTGCCATCGATGCCTGGACTTGCATACATCTCTTTGAAGAAATAGAACGGCTGAAGGAGACAGGAGACTATGAGCTGGTGAAGGTAGAAGAAAAGACTCCTGTCGAGCAGGCACAAAAACAGACGCAAGAAAATAAAGAGAAGCAGAATGTATAAAAACATATACCTCAAGCCTCACAAGCAGGAATCTTTACTCCGCTTCCATCCGTGGATTTTCTCGGGTGCAATAGCCCATATCGACGATGGAATTGAAGAAGGCGACACCGTGAGAGTCATCACGTCGGACAACAAGTTTATAGCTGTAGGTCATTTCCAGATTGGAAGTATCGCGGTCCGCGTGCTCTCTTTCCGAGACATTGTCATCGACGACGCTTTTTGGGAATCACGTCTTTCTTCTGCCTTGGTCATGCGGCAAAGAATAGGTATAGCCGACAACCCAGACAACAATACCTATCGACTGGTACATGGAGAGGGCGACAATCTGCCTGGTCTCGTCATAGACTGCTATGGAAAGACCGCCGTGATGCAAGCTCACAGCGTAGGAATGCATGTGGAGCGGGAGAATATCTGCAAGGCTCTCATAAAAGTGATGCAGGGCAGAATAGAAAACGTCTACTATAAGAGTGAGACTACCCTGCCCTATAAGGCAAATCTCGGAGAGGAAAATGGATTTATTTACGGACAGACCGACGACAATATCGCTACGGAAAACGGATTGAAATTCAGAGTAGACTGGCTCCGTGGACAGAAAACAGGATTCTTCGTAGACCAGCGCGAGAACCGCTCGCTCCTTGAACATTATGCAAAAGGTAAGTCAGTGCTCAATATGTTCTGCTACACAGGCGGGTTCTCCGTCTATGCCCTCCGCGGTGGTGCCAAATTGGTGCACAGCGTAGACAGTTCGGCTAAAGCTGTGGAACTGACCAATGCCAATGTAGCACTCAACTTCCCTGAAGACACCCGTCACGAGGCATTCTGCGACGATGCATTCAAGTTCCTCGACAAGAGTCATGATAAATATGACTTAATCATTCTCGACCCGCCGGCTTTCGCTAAGCACCGCGGTGCACTCCACAATGCACTGAAGGGATATACGCGTCTGAACGTCAAGGGACTGGAACGCATCAAGAGCGGTGGCATTCTCTTCACCTTCAGTTGTTCGCAAGTGGTAACCAAGGACAACTTCCGCAATGCAGTATTCACCGCTGCAGCCCAGACAGGACGCAAGGTCCGGATATTGCACCAGTTGCATCAGCCTGCCGACCACCCCATCAATATTTATCATCCCGAGGGCGAATATCTCAAGGGACTGGTACTCTACGTTGAATGACACATTACAGGCATACGGACTTCAATTCGTGTAGTTGAAGTCCGTACCTGATTATACCAATAATTTTAGAGGCAACATATTTAATGGAAATAGAAGCCAAAGTTGCGCAATTCATCCAAAACCGCCAATTAATGACAAAAGACGGGAAATATCTTCTCGGTCTGTCTGGCGGACCGGACAGCGTAGCTCTCTTTCGTATGCTACAGTCTTTAGGCTTCCATTTCCATGCCGTTCACTGCAACTTTCATCTTCGCGGAGAGGAGAGTGACCGTGATGAGAACTTCTGCGTGGATCTCTGCCGTAAATTTAAGGTGGAGTTGCATCGTATTCATTTTGACACAACGACTTATGCATCGCTGCATCAAGTTTCCGTTGAAATGGCTGCACGCGAGCTTCGTTATCGCTATTTTGAGAAATTACGCCAAGACCTTTCCATTGATGATATCGTCATAGCCCATCATCAGGACGATCAAGTGGAAACCATCCTCCTTAATATCGTGCGCGGTACGGGGCTCCGTGGTCTGATGGGCATCCATCCAAGAAACGGCCATATCGTGAGGCCCATGCTGGAGGTAACACGAAAGGAAATCTTGCATTATCTTCAGTCCATTGGACAAGACTATGTGACGGACAGCACCAATCTCACCAACGAAGCCCGTCGGAATGTCATCCGGCACGAGGTGGTACCTGTTCTCCGACAACTCAATCCCTCCATCGGTGATACACTCTCTGCCCTTGCCCGGCGCATGTCCGAAGTTTCGCAATTCTTAGTTCCCCGTATGGAACAACTGATAGAAGAAGCGAAAATCGACACCGACCAATATGACATGGAGAAAATCCTTCAAAACTCGACTCCGCAACTCATTCTTTGGCATCTGTTAGGCGACGAAGGATTCAATGGAGACCAGATAAAAGAAATCATTCTCTCGGCATCCGACAAGAGGACTGAAGGAAGTGGTTCCGGGAAAATATGGAAAGGAAGAGACCGTGTGGCAACCCTCTCACATGGCCGACTGTTGCTGCAATCAAAAGATACTTGGGAACAAGCAATGCCTGCGTTTCGCATTCCAGAAACAGGTAACTATGTATATAATGAGTACGGCAAGTTCAAAGTGGAAATTGAGGATTTCCGCAGTTCCGACCAAATTTCCAAGGAACCGCTTTCAGCCACATTCGATGCCGACACGGTTCGCTTTCCCCTCATCATACGTCCCTGTAGGGAGGGTGACCGATTCAAGCCTTTCGGAATGAAAGGCACTAAATTGGTCAGCGATTTTCTGACCGACCGCCATTTTTCCATTTTCGACAAGCATCGGCAATTGGTAGTCACCGATGCTGACGGACAGATTATCTGGCTGGCGGGACTTCGTACCGATGCCCGTTTTGCTGTTGTTGCCGGAAAGACCCGTCGACTGCTGCGCATTAAATGGACTGCCAGTCATCAATAAAAGAGAAATCCAAATAACAGGACCCTTAACCTTTTTATCAATTTTTGCTTTTGCGAACTATAGAATCTACTGTCAATCAAGGAAAATATCGGAAAAACTAACTAATTATGGAGAAATAAAGAACAATATTTGATAGATTTAAGATTAAATATCGTACTTTTGCACTTCGGTTGCGCAAGAGGCGCATCCATAATTAATAGTTTTTATGTACAAACCACAACTTATCAGGCGCGATGTTCTCAAGTTCAAGCGCTTCAAGAACAAGGGTTGGGCTCTCTTCTCTGTTCTTGGACGTGAGGTTCTTGTCGGAACATTGAGCGTGACGACACTCACCTATGCAAAGGCATCGGGCATGAGCACGAAGATGGAAGCCGTGAACAGCGACTCCACCATCGTAGCCTCGGAGTACGAGCTGGAGCAGGTGGAGGTCACCGCCACGCGAGCGCCGCTGACGCAAAGCCGTCAGGCGAGAGTAGTTTCTGTACTGAGCCACGAGGAAATTCAAGCGGCTCCGGTACAAAGTGTTAACGATTTGCTCAAGTATGTCGCTGGAGTCGACGTGAGCCAGAAAGGTCCACTGGGAGCACAGACGGATGTAAGCATCCGAGGAGGAAGTTCAGAGCAGATTGCCGTACTCCTCAACGGTATTAACATCTGTGACCCGCAAACGGCACACAACGTATTCGACTTCCCTGTTGATAAGGACGACATTGAGCGAATAGAAGTCCTTGAGGGACCAGCCGCACGCGTTTATGGCACCTCGTCGCTCGTAGGTGCAATCAATATCGTAACGCGACACAGGTCAGATACCGGTGCCTCTGCACATCTTGAAGGAGGTTCTTACGGATATCTGCAGGTAGGAGCACGAGGGGCACTGGCAAACAGCAAATTCAACCATTCGCTTTCCGGCTCTTATACCAGAAGCGACGGATATATGCGCAACAGTGCCGGACAGCTCAACTCCGACTTCAAGGCCGGAAAAGCTTTCTACCAAGGTGCCTATAATGACGACAATGTGGAAATCACCTGGCACGCAGGCCTTAGTTCCAAGAACTTCGGTTCCAACACTTTCTACAGCGTCAATTATGATAACCAGTTTGAACATACCTTTAAAACATACACTGCCCTGCAGGCGAAAACAAAGAAGGGCCGTTTCCATTTCACGCCTTCTGTTTATTGGAACCGGCATCTCGATCGATTCGAGCTTATCCGAGGTGACGAGAGCACTGTTCCCTTCAATTATCACCGCACAGATGTATATGGTCTGAATCTCAATTCATGGTTTGACTGGGCCTTAGGCCGCACAGCAGTCGGAGCGGAAATGCGCTATGAAGACATCGTCAGCACCGTACTCGGCGAAACTCTTGAAAATCCGCACCACATACATCACACCGACCGCGACTACACCAAAGGACTTACGCGAACCAATATTCAGTTCGTCGTGGAGCACAATATCACTTTAGGCAACTTCACGGCTTCGGTGGGCATCACTGCCGTTGACAACTCACAGGCGGACATGAACATGCGGGTGTATCCGGGAGCTGACTTGAGCTATATGATTACTCCGAATTTGAAAGTCTTTGCTTCATACAATCAGTCGCTCCGTATGCCGTCGTTTACGGAACTGTATTATTCTGTGGGCGGCTACAAGGCTGACAGCCACCTCAAGCCTGAGGAACTCACTGCCTTTGAGGGCGGACTGAAATGGAACAGCAACGGTGTGACAGCCACTGCCAGCATCTTCCATAACCGCTACAAGAATCTTATTGACTGGATTAGCGACGGCACCGTTGAAGATGACGGAAGTACCTATTGGAAGAGCGTCAATTTCGGAAAAATCAATGCTACAGGTGTGGAAACTTATGTCGCATTGGATTTTCGCAGACTTCTGCCCGAAGTTACATTCTTGAAGAGCTTCACAGCCGGCTGGTGCTGGATTAATCAGAAGCAAAAGGCTTACGATGGTATCATCAGTCAATATGCCTTGGAATATCTGAAGAACAAACTGACGACAACAGCCACTTTCAACCTTTGGAAGAAACTTGACCTGCTCGCATCCTGGCGTATGCTTCACCGCATGGGAGAGTATGTGCTTCTCGATGGAAGTATTCACCCCTACTCCACCTACGGCATCTTAGATGGGAGACTGAGCTGGACGGAGACTCGATGGAGTGTCTATGCAGAGGCAAACAACATTCTCAGTCGCAAATATGTGACCGGAAGTGTTGAGCAGCCGGGATGCTGGTTCGTGGCCGGTGTCACCGTAAAACTCTGAGAACACTGGAACAGAAGCGACACCGTTATTTTAACTCTCAGTAGAATCGGTTTCATTTCGTTTCAAACAGAAGGATAACAGACCGTCGAATCTGTTCTTGTTATAAAATACTATTCAAGCAGGGAGCTGGCTTGTAAAGCCTTCTCCCTGCTTTTTTGTTATCTGTATTTTTTAAGGTCCATGCCGTACATATATTTCCTTATTTTCTTTGATAAGAAATTAAAAGTCATTGATTTTCTTTGTCGTTTATAGATTTATTCCTAACTTTGTCAAAATGAAAAGGATATATTTATATATAATAATAGGTATGCTTCTCCTCTCTTTCCAGCCTTCGCAGGCGCAGAGGAGAAGAGCCTCACGCAAGGCCAGAACGACGCAAGTTAAGAAGAACACCCATAATGAGATGTTCGACCTGATGCTTGACGCCACTGCCAAAGTGATGTTCATTGACAGTGTCGTGGTACCAAAAAGCCATTTTCTCGAAACGCTTCCTGATATCAGCAATTTAGGGAAAATCAAAATTCACGACACTGACGGAGCCTCATTACCATTGATTCTCTATGAGAATGAACTCGGCGACCGGCGAATCTATTCCGACGGTGACTCCACCAATACAGTGCTTTATGCTCAAAACCTGCTTGGAAACAAATGGAGTAAGGGTGAACAGTTGGAAGAAATTTCATCAGAGACCTATCCTTTTCAGAATTTTCCATTTCTCATGTCAGACGGTATCACACTCTATTTCTCAGCGACAGGGAAACAATGTGTTGGAAAACGTGATATTTTCATGACGACTTACGATGCCGACAAGGGAACTTATTATGAGCCACAAAATTGCGGTCTGCCGTTCAACTCTGTCTATAATGATTATCTTTTGGCAATCGACGACATTGATTCTTTGGGATGGCTTGTAACAGACAGATTCCAACCCAAGGACAGCGTTTGTATCTACACCTTTGTTCCGACAGCTACACGCGTAGATTTCCAATCTGACGAAATAACACATAAGCAGCTGGAAAGCTACGCCAGACTAAACTCTATCCGAGATACTTGGAGATTCGGTAATCGGTGGAAAGCACTGAAGCGCCGCGACGACCTCGTGGCACGAATTAAGAATGCAAGTCGACAGCAGGGAGAGGGTCTCGTTATAAATGATCAGACAATAGCTTACTCTGACAAAGACTTGAAAAATCCAGAAAGTCGTCGACTCTATTTGCAGTTACAAGAAGTGAAGGGAATGGTGGGACAAACCCAAAAGCAACTTGATAACTGGAGACAGCAATGGGGTCATAATTCTTCTGACAACCTCAGACAACAAATACTGCAAGTCGAGGACCAACTGGAACAACAGTATGAAGACATCAGAATGTTGACCCGGAAAATAAGAAATCTTGAAAACCAATAATATTAAACTGACACTATGAGCAAGTATTATCCAGAATCTGAACTCATCATCAATGATGATGGTTCCTGCTTCCATCTGCATCTCAAACCGGAACAGCTCGCTGACAAGGTTATTCTCGTAGGCGACCCGGGACGGGTGAAAGTAGTCGCCTCGCATTTTGACTCACAAGAGTGTGAGGTGTCCAACAGAGAATTTCATACTATAACAGGTACATATAAAGGCAAACACATCACCGTACAAAGCACGGGCATCGGATGTGATAATATCGACATCGTGATGAACGAGCTCGACGCATTGGCAAACATCGACTTCAAGACCCGTTCTGACCGCGACACATTCCGTCAGCTAACCATCGTAAGAGTGGGCACGTGTGGCGGACTGCAACCCAATACACCTGCCGGCACGTTTATCTCCAGCGTGAAGAGCATCGGTTTCGATGGTCTGCTCAACTTCTATGCCGGGCGCAACGAAGTATGTGACTTGAAACTTGAGGAAAGTTTCAAGAAATGGATGGACTGGAATCCCCTACTCTGCGCGCCATACGTCATTGACGCCGACAAAGAACTTACCGACAGAATTGCTGGAAATGACATGGTACGCGGTATCACCATAGCCTGCGGTGGTTTCTACGGCCCGCAAGGACGTGTACTGCGCATTCCTCTTGCCGACCCCGACCAGAACGAGCGGGTGGAAAGTTTCAAATACGACGGCCTTCACATCACCAACTTCGAAATGGAGTCCTCTGCTGTTGCCGGACTCGCCCGACTGATGGGACACAAGGCTACCACCTGCTGTATGGTGATAGCCAACCGTGTGGCTAAAAAGATGAACACCAATTACAAGAACAGTATTGACGGACTAATTCAATTAGTACTCGACAGAATATGATTCTTTCCGATAGAGATACCATTTGCGCCATGGCCACTCCTGCTGGAGGGGCCATTGGCATCATTAGGGTGTCCGGACCCAAAGCAATAGAAATTGTGGACAAGTGCTTCCACGGGCACAGAGCTTTGAAGGAAGCAGCAGCCAACACACTGCATTACGGACAGTTGACCGATACTCAAGGACATGTCCTCGACGATGTCGTGGCAAGTATTTGGCGTGCCCCACATTCCTACACGGGTGAGGACAGCGTGGAACTGAGCTGCCACGGGTCCCGCTATATTCTTCAGCAAGTACTTCATCTACTCATTGACCTAGGATGCCGTCAGGCAAAACCGGGTGAATACACGGAAAGAGCCTATCTCAACGGCAAGATGGACCTCAGTCAGGCAGAGGCTATTGCCGACCTCGTGGCTGCCACCAACAGGGCCACCCACAAAATGGCACTTAGTCAGTTGCGCGGTAACTTCTCTTCGGAGCTGGCCCGACTGCGCGATCAATTGCTAAAGATGACTTCGCTGTTGGAACTGGAACTTGACTTCTCCGACCATGAGGAACTGGAATTTGCCGACCGAACAGAGTTGTTGGAGTTGGCTGAGACCATCGACAAGCGCATTGTTTCCCTTGCTCGCTCTTTCGAAACAGGCAATGCTCTAAAACAAGGCATCGCCGTAGCCATCGTGGGTAAGACAAATGTGGGTAAAAGCACATTGCTCAACCAGTTACTTCATGAAGACCGTGCGATAGTAAGCAACATCCACGGCACGACACGTGATGTCATTGAGGATACAACGGAAATCAATGACATCACCTACCGCTTCATTGATACCGCAGGGCTGCGTCATACAGACGACAAGGTGGAGCAGATGGGTATAGAGCGCACCTATCAGAAGATAGACCAGGCTTCTATCGTGCTATGGCTCATCGACCGTCTACCAGAAACTACTGAAGAACAACGCGAAGCAGCTGCCATGATAGATCGTTGCAAGGACAAACATCTTATCCTCGTATGGAACAAGGGAGACTTGCAGGCTATGCCCATACTGCCCGAAAATCTCGCTTCTCTCCCCCACCTTGCCATCAGCGCCAAACAGGGACAGGGCATTGCGGAACTCGAAGCACTTATCTATAAGGAGAGTGCCATTCCTGAAATCAGCGAGAATGATATTATCGTCACCAACGCCCGCCATTATGAATCTCTGACCCACGCTCACGAGAGTATCTCCCGTGTTATCGATGGCATTCATGCCTCACTTAGTGGCGACCTCTTGGCTGAGGATCTCCGCCTCTGCCTTTCCGATCTCGCAGACATCACAGGCGGACAGATAACCCCACAGGAAACGCTGAACAATATCTTCAAACATTTCTGCATCGGCAAATAATTTAACATTTCCATTCATCACTATTTAACACTATTGATAGCGTAAAGCATTAAAAAGCAGTGCTTTACGCTATTTTTGTTTTTTCATATTTGCTTGATAATTGCAAATAGTGACATTAAACAGCCGTTCATTATCCGCTTATGGTTGTTGCAGTTATCGAGAAAGTTCGGTGTATTGACCTGAATAACTATCAGTGTCCGTCCATTACCTATCTTGATATCTTCATCAACAACGAGGGCTGACTTACTCAGCCCTGGAGCAGCACAAATTATTCTTCAATTAAAACAAGAGTGATCAGCGTCGCTATCTACCATCGTTTTTCCAACAGTTGATGCGACTGCGTGCGCATATCAACCATTAGCGACCATCTCAGGCGATAGTTATGAATACAGTTCATTCAAGAATCTTTACTGCCTGA
>JBMNUW010000019.1:0-29520 GCA_050946475.1 Prevotella sp. | reverse complement strand
GTCGACTTGATCACTTGAAAGCCCTGTGGCAAATTGTCGACTGGAATGTTGTGGCTGATCGCTACGAGAGTGGGCGTTAGTATCCAATTTGGTCTCTCCAAATACTCACCCACTACATTTATTAAATTAGATTTTATTCTAAGATGTTATTGCAAGCCCGCCGTCTTTATGGACTGACGGGCTTCAATTAAAGAATCCTAAAAAATTGACTTTCTAAGTCAAAGGAACATATATATACAAATAAAATTCAGAGAATTCAGTCAAGGTTTATGCAACAAATTGCTTAACTTTGCAACAGTATCGATAATTTGAAATGATCTTTGAAGGAAGGAATAACGAACAATGGTATGCAATGAGTTCCCCTTATAGAAGGGAACTCAAAGCTGAAGATGCCCTCGTAAAACGGGGGTTCGAATGCTTTATACCTAAAAAACGGACGGAAAAGATTGACAGATGCAACCAACGAAAAGTGACCCACGCCCCTGTGATACATAATTTGATATTTGTTCATACAACTCGTCTTGCTCTGCATAGCGCAAAAAGGGAAATGAACGATCTTTTACAATATCTCATGAAACCGACAGCTTCCGGAAAACGCGAGCCGGTTGTAGTTCCAGAAAAACAAATGGATGATTTCCTGCGATTATACCAGGAGATGCCCGACGAACTCATCTATCTCTCACCGGAGGACATAACAACTCTTAGAGAAAATGCTCGTGTCATTATCGGCGATGGAGTCTTTAAGGGCATCGAAGGTTATCTGCAAAGAATAACCGGAAAGCGTGAGAAATGTTTCATTGTAAAAGTAGATAATGTTTTAGCAGCTGCCTGTACAGTAAAATGCCACTTTGTAAAAATTTCTAAGTAAATTGATTATGACTAAGTAACGTCGAAAAGAGACGTCTATAAAAAGAAATGAGTTGGAAAGACAGGACCATCTGTTTTTCCAACTCATTTTCGTTTATATTAATTTATTCGCAAATTCCTTTCTACACAAACCTAAGCTCAGCTCATAAAATCATAAAAGGTATCAAATTCTCCCTTCTTACACCTTGCAGGAAGAGAAAAGAATTTGCTGGTTTACATAACCATTTCTGTAGAGGATAATGCTACCAGAGAATAAATACTTTATCAATAAGCCGACTGGAATTCCTCCAGGAAGCGGGTGTCGTTCTCCGAGAAAAGGCGCAAATCATTAACACGGTACTTCAGGTTGGCTATACGTTCCACACCCATGCCAAAAGCATAACCTGTGTAAACATCAGGATCAATTCCACCTGCCTTGAGAACATTTGGATCTACCATTCCACAGCCAAGGATCTCCACCCATCCAGTGTGCTTGCAAAATGCACAGCCTTTGCCACCACAGATATTACATGAAATGTCCATCTCTGCACTAGGCTCGGTAAATGGGAAATAACTTGGACGTAACCGAATCTTAGTCTCAGGACCGAACATTTCTCGTGCAAAAGTAAGAAGAACTTGTTTTAAATCTGTAAAGCTCACATTTTTGTCAACATAAAGTCCTTCTACTTGATGAAAGAAGCAATGCGCACGAGCAGAAATGGCCTCATTACGATAGACACGACCAGGACACAAAACACGAATTGGAGGTTCATGAGTTTCCATATAGTGAGCCTGATCTCCAGAAGTATGCGAACGGAGCAAAACATTTTTCGTAACGTCATCCGGACATTGCGAAATAAAGAATGTGTCTTGCATATCACGAGCAGGATGGTCTGCAGCAAAGTTGAGCATCGTGAAGATATGTTTGTCGTCATCAATCTCATTACCCTGCGAAAGTGTAAAGCCCATTCTTTGGAAAATGCTCACTATCTCATTACGTACAATAGTGAGAGGATGACGAGTACCTAAAGGAACAGGATACGGCGTACGAGTGAGGTCTATATGCTCTGCACTCATCTGCTGTTCATTTACCTGTTCACGGAGCTCGTTGATTTTTTCCGTAGCAGTTTTCTTCAGCTCATTAATCTTTATACCAACTTCGCGTTTCTGCTCTGCGGCTACATTGCGGAAGTCAGCCATTACTGCATTAATTTCACCTTTCTTGCTCAGGTATTTGAGCCTAAGCTGCTCCACCTCGTCAGCATTTTTAGCTGAAAGGTTAGACACCTCTTTGAGAAGTTCGCTTATCTTGTCTAAAATCATATTGACAATAGTACTTTTATTCAGGTTGCAAAGTTAGTAATTTTATGCGAAAAAGGAGAATTATATGAAAAATAATATGTACTTTTGCGGTTGTTTACAAATTGATCATGAGAAAGCTACTGTTATTTTTTGTACTGTTCTTGACTATCTGTGTCACTACAATTCCAACGAGTTGTACTGACAAGAAGCCACAGCCCGCGGACACATTGATTGCAGACAGTGCCGTAGTCGACACTTCTGAAACAGACTCCACGGAGAACGTCATAGCACAGACTCCTATGCCGAAAGCTGCCGATGAACTATTTGATGACTTCATCTTCAATTTTGCCGCCAACAAAAGGTTGCAATTAAAACGTATTGCTTTTCCTCTTCCTGTTTACAACAATGGCAAATTGGTGAAGAAAATCGAGAAGAAACACTGGCGCATGGAACATTTCTTTATGCATCAGGAATATTATACTCTCATCTTTGATAACGAAAAGCAAAGAAAGCTGGTAAAAGACACTACTATTGACCATGTCGTCGTAGAAAAGATATTTTTCAATATGGGTAAGGTCCAACAGTTTGTCTTCAATCGTATAGACAGCAAGTGGCAAATGACATCCATCGGTTATACGCCCATTTCCAAGAGCATGAATGCCAGCTTCCTCCGCTTCTATAACAAATTCTCCACCGACTCGGCTTTCCAAATTCAGAGTATGGCCGAAGAGGTGAGTTTCACTGCTCCTGACCCGGAGGATGATTTTTCTTCCATTTCAGGAGTTATCGTTCCGGAACAATGGCCTGACTTCAAACCTGGTCTCATTCCCAACGGAATAATTTACAACATCCTCTACGGCCAGAAGTATCGGGAGACCAATCGCAAGATTTTCCTCATTCGCGGTATTTCCAACAGCTTGGAGATGGAAATGGTATTTCGAAAAACCCATGGCCACTGGAAACTCATTAAGTTCTCCTATTAAGATAAAACTAATAGAGAATAGATAACATCTAGCACATCCAACAAAGATTGGGACTCTTACAATATTTTTCTGTCCGATATTGATATATCTCATTTTACCAACCAGGAACATATCAAAAGATTGAAGTGTCTCAAAAGAAAAATGTAGAACCATGATTCCGAGTCATGGCAATACAACAACATAAAAGCGATGAAATCTATCAACAATGCATCACTTCTGAAGCGCAACACCTTTGGAATAGACCAGAAATGTGACCTGCTCATAGAATACGACAGCACATCTGACGCGCAACAGACTATACAGCACTTAGATATTTCCAAGCCCCTCCTTATTCTTGGTGGGGGCAGCAATCTTCTGCTCACCCAAGACTTCCATGGAACGGTGGTAACCCCAACCAAGCGGTTCGAAATTTCCGTAACCAAAGACGAGCTGCATACAGATAATGTGTTGCTACGATGCTGGGCTGGCTCTGAATTTGATAAGGTTGTTGACTATGCTGTCTCTCACCACTACTATGGACTTGAGAATTTAAGTCTTATCCCAGGAGAATGTGGAGCCTCTGCAGTTCAGAACATCGGGGCTTATGGTGTAGAAATTAAGGATGTGATTGAGAAGATTGAGGCCGTTCGCCTTAACGACGGGAAAGAAGTCGTCATTCTGCCTTCCGACTGCCGTTACGCTTACCGCCAAAGTCGCTTTAAACACGAATGGAAGAACCAATTTCTCATTACTTATGTTACCTATCGTCTTTCAAAGACTTTTCTACCCCATCTCGACTACGGCAACATTCGTAAGACATTGGAAGCCAAAGGTATTGATGAAAAAACACTAACGGCCGAACAACTACGTCATACCATAATAGATATTCGACGGAAAAAGCTGCCTGACCCTGCCGAGACAGGCAATGCCGGCTCTTTCTTCATGAACCCCATTGTTAGCAAAGATGTCTTTGAACATCTTCATACACAATATCCCGATATGCCACACTACATGGTATCCAGTAGTGATGGTGAGACATTGTATAAGATACCTGCCGGATGGATGATAGACCAATGCGGATGGAAAGGGAAATCACTCGGACCTGCCGGAGTACACGAACATCAGGCACTGGTTCTTGTAAATCGTGGAGGAGCTAAAGGCAACGACATAGTCCGTCTTATGAAAGCCATCCAAAAAGACGTAAGGTCGAAGTTCGGACTTGAAATCCAGCCGGAGGTAAATGTGATATGAAACTTACTTTTCTTGGCACCGGGACATCACATGGCGTACCAGTAGTAGGCTGTCAATGTGAGGTATGCCGTAGCAAGGACCCAAGAGATATGCGTCTGCGCTGTTCAGCCATCTTGGAAACTGAAAGCACTCGTATTCTAATAGACTGTGGACCTGATATACGGCAACAGATGCTTACGCAGCCTTTCCAACAAATCAATGGCGTGCTCATAACCCATGCACATTACGACCATGTAGGAGGACTTGATGACTTGCGTCCATTCTGCAAGTTTGGCGATATCGACCTCTATGCCCGACAACACACTGCTGAAACAATAAGGCACAATTTCCCATACTGTTTTGTCGAGCATCTTTATCCCGGAGTTCCAAGATTCCAATTACACACAATTGTTCCTCATAGACAATTCCGAATAGGCGACATTGACATACTGCCCTTTGAAGTTATGCACGATAAAATGCCTATCTTGGGATTTCGCTTCGGTAAACTCACCTATATTACGGATATGAAGTACCTTGAAGACAAGGAGCTGCCTTATCTTCAAGGTACCGAAACACTCATTGTCAATGCGCTACGCTGGGAAAGACCTCATCACAGCCATCAATTGGTAAAAGATGCAGTGGATTTCGCTCATCGCATAGGTGCACACCAGACCTATCTTATTCATGTCACACATGAAATTGGTTTAATAGATTCGGCTAACGCAAGACTACCGCAAGATGTGAAAGTAGCTTACGACGGACTCACCCTCAATATAAAATAATTTTATATTAATGGTTTTGTATATGTTTCACCTTTAAATTCCGGTAATAGCCTTTTCCATTCTTCTTTGCAACTCATCTACCATCGACTCTCTAATGCTGAGAGTGATGTCACACGACATATCAAAATTCTGTTCTATGATTCTCGCTTTCATATCCCTGACAACTCTCATTACAGCGTTTACCGATGGATATGTGAAATGAAACGTTAAACGCTTTTCTACAAGACGTATTACAATATCCGAATGCGCAATAGCATCTGCTGCAGCAGCCTTATAAGCTAGATGTAGCCTGGAAGTGCCCAGATTTACGCCCCCATAATATCTTATCACACAAACCAATATGTCCGTCAACTCATTGGAATTGATTTGTCCCAATATGGGCTTACCAGCCGTAGAAGAAGGTTCCCCGTCGTCATTGGCACGGAATTCTTGCCGCTCCGGACCTAACATATAAGCATAGCAACAATGACGGGCATCATAATATTTTTCCCGATAGTGTGCTATAATTCCCTTTACCTCTTCAACGGTATTCACATGATGAGCAAAGGCTAAGAACTTGCTACGTTTCTCTGAGTAGAAGCCCTCGCCTACCTTTTCTGTTATCGTCTTATATTCGTCTTGTGTCATACTTCCTATATGATAAATTAAATCATCTCTATGAACCCCGTTGATTAGATATGCATTGTTGAGACACGAAATTCTTTTCTAAATTTATTTTCCGCCTCACTGTTCTGAATTTATTGCCAACTTATTCTGTACAAAATTTCATCTCAGTGCCAATTCCTTATCCAACTTTCAGGTATTTTACTTTTGCAAAGGTAAGACTTTACGCTGCATTTTTCAAAGAAATCGTGCGTAAATATATATATTTTTGTTGAATCTCTGATATATTATACATTGATAAAGAAGACATTGGTCATTGCTAATCAAAAATTTACAAGAAGCCTAGTCTTCGCTGCAAAACAAGCTCTTCGATATAAAATCTTATAAATCCGTATTCGAAATGAGTTGATTCTCTCATAATAGAATAATCTAACGTCAAGCTGCCACATTTTAGGAAAAAACTCAACTCAAAAAAATGATGCTCAACCCGACTCTATAAGCAGGACCTCAGACAAACAATTAACTCTCTCCCGTACACGACAAAATGTTGTAACGAGAGAGAGTTACTATAAATATATAGAGAAAATTATCTTATTCGAGCTTATGAATAATAAGTCCGCTACGTAGCTTCGGCTCAAACCAAGTAGCTTTTGGAGGCATAATTTTTCCACTGTCAGCAATGTCCATAATCTGCTTCATAGAAACAGGATATAGTGCCAAAGCCCATCTCATTTCTCCACTGTCAACACGCCGTTTAAGCTCTTCAAGTCCCCGGAGGCCTCCTACAAAATCAATGCGCTTATCAGAACGCAGGTCCTTGATATTCATCAACTTGTCAAGAATCAGTCTGCTTGAGATATCCACATCAAGTACACCGATTGGATCATTATCATTATAAGTCCCCTCCTTTGCCTTCAGCGAATACCAATTACCGTCCAGATAGAGGGAGAACTCATGAAGCTGACGAGGCTTGTAGATTTCCGGACCTTTTTTCTCCACTACAAAGTCCTCAGACAGACGTTTCAAGAACTCCTCTGAAGTCATGCCGTTTAGGTCTTTCACCACACGGTTATAGTCGAGAATTGTCAATTGTGATGCCTGGAAGCACACTGCCATAAAGTAATTGTATTCCTCGTTCCCCTTGTGATGCGGGTTGTTTTTTGCTTTTTCCGCTCCTACCAAAGCGGCAGCAGCCGAACGATGGTGTCCGTCAGCAATATAGAGACTCGGCATCTTGGCAAACTCATCAGTAATGGTCTGCATGTCTTTTTTGTCGGAAATAACCCAGAATTGATGGCGGAAGCCGTCAATCGGAGCAATGAAATCATATTCGGGCGTAGTCGAAGCGTAACGCATGATTAGCTCGTTGAGCACGGCATTGTCCGGATAAGCAAAGAAGACGGGTTCCATATTTGCATTGCACACCCGCACATGCTTCATGCGATCTTCTTCCTTATCCCGTCTTGTAAGTTCATGCTTTTTAATAACACCCGTGAGATAGTCGTTGACAGAAGCACCTACCACGAGGCCGTACTGTGTCTTACCATTCATGGTCTGGGCGTAAATGTAATAGTGCTCATCTTTGTCCTGCACCAACCATCCCTTATCCTGAAACATCTTGAAATGCTCAGCTGCGCTCTCATAAACTCTCGGGTCGTATTCTGAAGTACCCTCTGGAAAATTTATTTCCGGCTTGATAATATGGTAAAGTGATTTTTCGTTATTACCAGCCTCGGCACGTGCTTCTTCCGAGTTGAGCACATCGTAAGGTCTGGATTCCACCTGTTCCACAAGGTTCTTGGGAGGTCTCACACCTCTAAAAGGTTTGATAGTAGCCATAGTAATTGGATTTAAGTTAGAGGGGTAATCCAAAACAAACCACCTCTCCACCCTCCCCTCGCAGAGGAATGGAGAAGTGGTTGAAAGTCAAGTTTATTTGTTAACTTGGAATTTTGTATCACCGTCGTTAAAGAAAGCGTTAATCTGACGTGCGGCAGCAATACCAGCATTGATATTTGCTTCAGCAGTCTGTGCACCCATCTTCTTAGGTGTGGCAAAATAACGACCTTCGAACTTAGAGAATTCAGCATCGGCATCGGGCTTGATATCCGTAATGTATTTCAAATCCTCACGGTCGGCCATCAGCTTAAGTAACTCAGGTTCATTGATTACTTCCTTGCGAGCAGTGTTAATCAGGATACCCTTCTTTGGCAACTTGTTCACCAGCTCATAGTTGATGCTTTGCTTTGTCTCTGGTGTGGCAGGTATATGGAGAGAAACGATGTCATTCTGCTCGAAAAGTTCCTCCTGGTTCTTAACGGCTTTCACACCTGCCTTTTCAATGACTTCTGCAGGACAGTAGGCATCATAAGCAGACACTTCCATGCCGAATCCCTTAGCAATGCGAGCCACATTGCGACCTACGTTACCAAATGCAAGAATACCTAAGCGCTTACCTTTCAGCTCACTTCCGGCCTTGCCATTATAGAAATTGCGGACAGTATAGACAAGCAGTCCGAAAACCAGTTCAGCAACAGCATTGGAATTCTGACCGGGAGTATTCTCCACAACAACATTGTGAGCCGTAGCAGCGGCCAGGTCAACATTGTCGTAACCAGCACCTGCACGCACCACAATTTTCAGTTTCTTAGCTGCATCAAGTACCTCAGCATCTACTTTGTCGGAGCGGATAATCATTGCATCGACATCTTTCACGGCATCGAGCAATTGAGCTTTCTCCGTATACTTTTCAAGGATTGCCAGTTCATTACCAGCTCCTTCAATTTCTTTTCTGATACCTTCTACGGCAGCAGCTGCAAAAGGCTTTTCGGTAGCGATTAATACTTTCATGATATTTATACTTTGGATAGAATAAACACTAAGGGGTGTCCGAAATCTAAAATTACGAGCACCCCTTAATTTTTTATTAATGTTGAGCTTCAAAATCTTTCATCACCTGTACAAGTGCCTTCACGCCTTCCATAGGCTGAGCATTATAGCAACTTGCACGGAATCCGCCAACGGAGCGGTGGCCCTTGATACCAACCATACCACGTTCTGTAGCGAATTCGAGGAACGGCTTCTCCAATTCCTTATATTCATCACTCATCACGAAGCAGATGTTCATGACTGAACGGTCTTCTTCTGCCACAGTGCCGCGGAAGAGCTTGTTGCGGTCAATCTCGCCATAGAGCATATCAGCACGTTCCTTAGCGCGACGGTCCATCTCTTTCACACCACCCTGAGCCTTCACCCAGCGCATGGTCTCAAGCAGCGAGTAGATGGGCACCACAGGCGGAGTGTTGAACATTGAGCCTTTGTCTACATGCGTACGGAAATCAATCATGGTAGGCAACTCACGAGGAGCCTTGCCCAGCATGTCATCCTTTACGATGATGCAAGTCACACCTGCCATTGCCATATTCTTTTGAGCTCCGGCGAAGATTGCAGTATATTTTGACACATCTACGGGACGACTCATGATATCAGATGACATGTCAGCAATCAGAGGAACGGGTGAATCGGGATCTTCTCGAATTTCCGTACCGAAAATTGTGTTGTTGGAACAGTAGTAGAAGTAGTCGGCATCAGCCGGAATAGTGTAGTTCTTTGGAATGAAAGTATAATTGGCGTCAGCAGATGAAGCAACCTCCACCACTTCACCGAAGAGCTTGGCCTCCTTGATTGACTTCTTGGCCCAAGTACCAGTGTTGAGATAAGCGGCTTTCTTAATCAGGAAGTTGGCAGGTATCTGCATAAACTGAAGAGAGGCACCTCCACCGAGGAACACCACCGAATAACCCTCTGGCACATCAAGCAGCTCTTTTACCAGGGCTTGAGCCTCATCCATAACCGGCTGGAAGTCTTTGGCGCGATGGCTGATCTCCATGAGGGAGAGTCCAGAACCGTTGAAATCCAGAATTTGCTGGGCTGTCTTCTCAATCACCTCGCGAGGAAGGATAGAAGGACCGGCGTTAAAATTGTACTTCTTCATCTGAATAGTGTTTTAATAAAAGGTTGTGTTTTTACTATCAAGGGCGAAATTACGTATTTTTATTCACATAAGCAAATATTTTCGCAGATATTTTTCCTTTCTTAGAAATAACTCTCGAGATTCAAGTTAATCTTGCATATATTTTAAATATTTCCCCAAAAAGTAACACTTTAACACCTAACAGGCTCAAATAGTGTCTTAAGTCCCTTAATTTTCCTTCCTTGAACCTTTTTTAACACTTCATCCAGCTTATCGCTTTTCACTGCCATATAAGCGTAATGGTCGTGCAACTGTATGCGCCCGATTTCATCGGCAGTCAATCCTCCCGTCTTGCAGAAAAAGCCCACGATATCAAATTTCGACAATTTATCTCGTTTTCCCTTACCTATATATATAATAGCCATTCGTTGTGGAGCAGGAGCATCCGTCACCTCTCCGATAACATAAGGCGCTGCATCTTTCTCAGCATAGGATGGCAATTCCTCGTCAGGTCCGAGCAAAAAAATATTATTGCCCTCTGCATCCCAGCGAGCCGTTCGTCCCACCCGATGAATATAATTATCCTCCGTCTCGGGCAAATGATAGTGAACCACATACTGTAAGTCGGGTATATCGATGCCCCGGCTTCCGAGATCCGTACTCACCAAGACATTTGCGGCTCCGCATTCAAACTTGAACAAGGCTTCCTCTCTGTCTTTCTGATCCAATCCTCCATGATAGGCTATCACAGAGAAGCCCTGCTGTTGCAGATAATCTGCAGTGCGCTCCACGGCATCACGGTAATTCACGAAGACAATCGTCGAGGCATCTCCCCATGAACGCAGCAACAGACTGAGTGCCTCCAACTTGTCCTTCGAATCGCTCCGATAGAAATACGTTGACACCCGACGACTGACGGGACTTTCTTCCTCAGGAAGGAAATTCAATGTCTTCGTCTGCTTCAAATCCACGAAATACGGAATCTCAGCTGCATCGGTAGCCGAGAGCAGAACGCGTCTCGCCTTTACCGGTAAAAGTGATGTCAACTGGCTGAGTTCCTGTCGGAAACCCATTTCCAGACATTTGTCAAACTCATCCAGTACCACGCATCTCACCTTATCAACTTCGATGTTGTCTTTTTCAATATGGTCTATCAAGCGACCTGGAGTACCAAAAACCACTTGCGGTTTCAAGTCCCGCATTTCTCGGTGTTCGTCCATTGCCGGACGACCGCCGTAACAGGCATAGGTACGCAGACCTGACTTAATATCCTTCAGCACATTACACGATTGCAATGCCAGTTCGCGTCCTGGCACAATGATGACAGCCTGCACATCGTCACTCTTTTCATCGAGCATCTGAGTTAAAGGCAACAGATACGCCAGTGTCTTGCCTGAGCCCGTCGGACTGAGCAGAATAATATCATTTTTACGATCGGCCATTGCTTCTACCGTGGCCTTTTGCATCTCGTTGAGTGTTATTTTTAATTGTCGGGTGAGTGCTACGATACTTTTCATCGTTGTTTTTCGTTTATCGGATTCTGTGTAACTATCTATGTCAGTCGATGTCTTTTAACAACTAAAATCTCATTTCTTCATCAGCTTGTCTATCTCATCAAACTTCTTGCCCATATTCAAATTGAGATATATGGTATAAAGGGGCAAAGCCCACTTGTCCTTGCAATCCGGACAGAAGTTTCTGAATTTTTCAAGATAAGGCAGAGCTTCCTTATAACGCGACAGGCTTAACTTCCTCCGCGCCTTATTTCTGTCTGCCTTATCGAGCGTAACGCCTTCATTAAAGAGGGCTAGTCCTGCATTGAGATAGGCATCCTGTAATGAGTCGTTGGCGCTAATTAATTCTTTGCTTATAGCTAAAGATTTCCGATACTCACCCATGTTTAGGAGGACAGTGCTCTTGGTCAACCAGAATACCTCTGATGTGCTGTCAGCCTTTAGAGCTTCGTCCGTCAAAGTCAGCGCATTCTCCCACTGTCCAGACTCTGAATAATAATCCACGAGGTGAGAGAAGAAGAAGGGTTCCAGTGGATAATGTTCAAATCCGTCACGCAAGGTCTGAACATAGCGTACCGTGTCACTGTCCAGACGATAAGTCTCCGACAAATACTGCAACATCGACCGTGTATGTGCGGTGTCTTTCAAGGCGAGATAAGTGTGGTTGAGCACGCGATGTACATCTTTCAGCTTGTAAGCGCTATAGACTGCCCAATAGGCAGCCTCGGGAAGATGCTTGTCATTTTCAGAATAATTCCGAGAAGCGAAAAGCGGTTGCTGAGCACAGTCGATATATTGATCGAGAAGATGATAGGCATCATCATATTTCTGCTTCCGGATAAAATAAAGTCCTCCATGATAGAGATTGGGACGCAGAGTATGGAGCATCTCTGAGTTTTGTTTGCGAAGCTTTGGCTCCACCTTTCCTTTCTTGTTTGGCAACGCATCGATGGAGTCGTATGCTTCCATCTGTGTAAACATTCTTGAGGCGATATTGAAGAGCTGTGCAGTGTCGAACTTCTGTTTTAGATAGAGCATCTCATTACCCTGCTCATATTGATACCGAAGTGACTCAAAGAGCACATTCCAAATACGCTCGTCATGTCGGTTTGCCGAATCGGTCAGCAACTGCAACATACTTTTCTCTGCCTGACTGAATTTCGACATTCTGTCGTCCGATTTCGTTGCCTTTCTCCCGGCCTTAACCAAGGCACGTCCCTGCGAGATGGCCTTTTTTGTCTGTGCCGGAACGTAAGTGCCCATACAGACGAGCAACCATAAAATACATAGTAATTTCCTAACCATATTTCTTCGACGTCCTTTCAATCCACAAGATTCTGCTTCTTCAGCGCCTGTGCCTTTTCGTCCTGTCCCGTAGCGATGTATATCTTATAGAGGGGCTTCGCCCAGTCCACAGAATTGCGATCGGGATCCAGGCTACGAGTCTGTTCCAGATATTTCGACGCCGAATCGATGAGCTCGCGCCATTTTGTCATAAGTTCTTTCTTTCTTTTCTCGTCTTCTGCCCTCTGAGCCCTGCTTTTCCTTGTTTTCTTCTGATTTTCGGCTTCAATAATTTCAGTCTCTCGGCTCACTACATCTTGTGCTTTGGCACTGTAGCAAACTCCAAGGTTATAACATGCCTCGACAAAGGAGGGATTCAAATTCAGAGCCTTTTCGTAAGAAGCAATGGCCTCATCCCATTTCGACTGACGCATCAGTGTTTCCCCATAGAGTGCCCATGCAGCTGCATTGGTGCTGTCTTTTCGCAACTCATCTTTTGCAAACTGATAGAATTCCGGTTCGTGGCCCGGAGATGAAAAATAGTCCACCAGCATCCGCCAGTAATTGGCGTTTTCAGGTGCCTTGTCGTGAAGTTCCAGCAAGACAATGACATAACGCGCTGAATCGTTGTGCGTCACTAGCATTTCCTTCATGCAGCAGGCTTTTATCTCTGCGGCATCTGCGGCATACACCTCGTCGTCAAGTGCCTTGTCGGCATAATCATCGGCTTCGCGATATTTCTTCATGCCATATGAGAGCAATGCTGCATAATAAGCAGCTTGTCCCTGGAAAAGATCTTTCTGGTTCGTGCGAAAAAGAGGCGATGCCGCCGTCTTGAGATAAACGTCGAAACTGTTCACGGCCTCTTCGTTTCTCAACTGAGAATGATAGTACAAACCTGCATCTATGAGACGGGGTCGCAGGGAAGAAAGTCGCTTGCGATTGTCATTTCTATAACGAAACTTCACACGTCCTTTTTTGTCGGGTACTTGTTCTGCAGCATCGCATTCAAGGGCTTTCCCCATTGCCTTCGCCAAGATATCATAATATCGGGCCGTATCTCGGACTGTTTGAAGCTGTTCCATCAGCAAGTCTACTTCAGCATTCAGCTTCTTCGAGAGTGCACGACTGTCATTGCCCGCCTGAAGAGACGAACTTAAGAATATAAATAATAAAATAGTCAGCCATCTCATATTATGAAGTTTATTCTTGCAAAATTACATATTATTTTGTGCGAAGTTAACTGATTTTCGTGAATTGCCCAAAGTTTGCGACTATCTTTTTGATTTTATAAACATTTAATGTATTTTTGACGGTTTCGTTTATCATGATTCACAGATAATTGAATCATTTTATTCATTAAGGCCCGTAAAAGTATTCATTTTCTCCGAATCTTTTAGAATTTTCACCATACCTGTAAATAGAAAAGGCGGAAAGCCAAGACGATTCTTTCTCGTCATGTCTTTCCGTCTTGAATAAGATGTCTGCGACTTATTTTTTCCAAAACCTGGACGTTATGTCCTCAAACTGCCGATTGCGCTGTTGCTTATAAAGCCGCTGATTAGTCGTTCGCTTATTGAGAGGACCGAGATGCGCAATGTATGGACCTACCTTTATATAATCGAAATCCGTCTTGCACACTTCCCGCGCTATACGTACCCTGCCACTATACCAGGCCACACGGAAACGAGGATAGGATGCATGTACAAAACGTGCCAGCTCATTGACGGTCTCCGGTTCGGCATCGCCTCCCATGAAGGCCACGCAGGTAATGTCGTCTTTCTTGTCTTTCAAGAGCGTGTCAAGCGTTCGAGACGTGAGCGGCTGCCCTACATCTCCCCAAAGATAGCTGCTGTGACAGCCAGGACAACGGCAAGGGCAGTTGCTGATGTTGATGGCGAACGTCACCTCATCCGGTATCTCCTGGAAGACAATGCCGGTATTGACATACTTAAGCATGGTCTACTTCCACCTCCCTGGGTTTCAGACAGGAAGCCTCTTTAACCTTTGCATTGGCCAGTAGGTCTTTCTGAATGTCAGCCGCCTTGAACTTTGACTTGTCGGCGTAGTAACGGCGATGTGCCTCTGTCTGACGGGCTGCGGAGAAGTTGCTCACGCGCTTCAAGTAACCGATAATACGAGTGAGATAATCTACGTTCTTCGAATGGCAGACGGGGCACTCGTGCAAATAACGCTTGTCGATATGTCCGCAGTCGTTGCAAACGGTATTGGGAATGTTATATGTGAAATAGTTGCAGCCTTCCTTGGCGGCCACGCGGAATAGCTGACGATATTGTTCCTTGCTCAAGTGTTCCTCCAGGTTCATGTGGAGAGCAGAACCTCCGGTAAGGTGCTCGATATAAGGTGCACCATGCATTTTGAACTTGTCGAGAATAGTCAGCGAATCGTCCTCCACAGCATAGAAGTAAGAGTTGTAGCAGTCACGCGGCACGAAATATCCGTCTTCGCGGTCCCACTTGGCATGTTTCACTCCGACATTCTCGGCGGGAATCATTTCGCAATTGAACATCACATCCTTGGAACGATATTTCTTATTGTATTTCTCTACCAGTCCCAAAATCTCCTGTACAAAGTGCAGATAGTCGGGATTGTCGTTGATGGTAAGTCCCATGAACTCAGCGGCTTCCACCAATCCGTTCACGCCAATGGTAAGATACTGTCGACCGAGATTGATATAACCGGCATCGAAAAGAGGCAGCATGCCGTGACGTTGAAGTTCCTTGAGGTTCTCGTTATAAGCAAGCTGTACCTTGTGACAGAGGTCAATGACATGCGAAAGGAATTCCCTGTAGTCCTGTTTGTGATTCACGGCATATTGTACGCAACGGTTCAAGTTGATGGTAAGTACGCTCTTCGAGCCCGTCGATACGCCGCCGGCTCCGAGTGTGTAGCTGAATCCGTTGTCTTGAATCTCATTGCGCAGTCGACAGCATGAACTGAGCGAGTCAGCATTGTCACTGATATAGGTAAAGAAGCTGTGACCCTCGGCGTACATCTCTGCAGCGAAGTCACCCCACTCCTTATCCTTGCAGTCACCGTTCTCGGTGAGCAGAGCCATGGTCTCCACGGGGAAAGTGAGCACACACTTTGTACGCTCCTTGTTGAACCACTTCATGAAGCGCTTCTGCAGCCATGACAAACTCTCCCAGTGAGGCTGCGATCCGTCGGGGAAATAGAAGTTGCCGAAGAGGCTCTCAAAATAATATTTGTCGTAATAAGAGATGTTCCAGAAAACTGCCTGATAGTTACGGGCACCAGTAGGCTGATTGAGCGAGTAGACAATCTGCTCAAAGCAGTCGGTAATAACCTTGTCAAGCGTACGCTTCTTCAGCGAGAGATCCACCACTTCGTCAGTACGCTTGTAATAATCCTCACCATATTCTTTCTCGATAAAATAATTCATGTACATCAGAAACTCTGGTGTGGCACAAGCACCCGAAAGCATGGAGCTCACCATGAACACCATATTGATGAAGCCGCCGCAGAATGACTTTAGATTGGTCGGTGCTGAAGAGTTGCCGCCGATAGAAGTCGTGCCGCCGATGAGCCAGGGGTACATTGTGATAGATGCGCAGTAGTTAGCCAGTGAAGTTTCGTCGTTTTTATAGATAAAGTGGTGCGTCAACTTGTCAATATATTCGTCGGCCAGTTCCTTTCCATACATTTTCTTAATGCGGTCCGTAAGGAGCTTGCGGTTTAATCTGATAAAACCAGACTTAGGAAGTTCTCCTATCAGCGTGGCGATGTTCTTGTGTTCCACGTTGGCGTTGGCATCATATTTGGAGCCCGTAGCGGCATTCGATGCTTCCATGTATTCCGTCAGGAACTTCATCCGTTCCAAGGTCTCGCGGTCCTCGGTGTGTTGCTGGCGATAGAGCATGAACAGTTTAGCCACCTTGTAATAACCTTCCTTCATGAGGGCTTCTTCCACCTGATTCTGAATGTCCTCCACGGTAATGTCATCGTAGATGTCAAGATGAGCGATGATTTTCGAAACACTACCCAGGTCGATGGCCTGACTTGCAGCATTAAAAGCTTTGAGAATAGCGTTCATGATTTTATCCAGGGAAAACTTTTCCTTGGAACCATCACGCTTTGTAATCATAAAATCGTTAATTTCCATGTCTGGTTATTTCTTTTTTGGGAAACTTTTCAAAAGATTTTATTTAAAAAGTTTTCCATTTTAGTTAACTCGTAGTCTATAGTCCTGTTATAAAATTATCTTTTTCGATAATAACTTTCCGACTGCAAAGATAGTAAATTACTCGTCTCGGTGCTAAGAATTCACCCTCTTTTTTACACGCGCGAGCGTTATTTAATCTATTAAAAATAGACTTTTCCATTACGTTACGGGTTCATTTTCCTCACCGTCAGAAGGTTATTATTTATCGGATAAAGTAAAACAACTTAATGTCTTTCTTAAAACAAGGAACCGCCCTATTGCAAGTAAAGCACTACAAATGACCGACACTTTCTCTGACCGCAAAAATTACTCAAAGAATCAAGAAGTAATTCTCATTATGAGGAAAAATAGTTTATTTACGCAATTTACCATTTAAATGTATAAGTCAACCGTAATCAACACTGCTATTCAGCATGATTCACTGTGCAAAACAGCATGATTTACTGTGCAAAACAGCATGATTTACAGCAATAAACAACATGATTCACTGCGTAAAACAATATGATATACAACATGATTTACATTGAGAACAATGTTGTTTCTCAATGTAAATCTACGTGATTTGAGAAGTGCTCTTATAGAGAAACTTTCGAGCCCCAACTGAGAAATGATTTTGACCCACCTGGGACAAGATTGTGTCCCACTTGGGGAAAGTTCGTGTCCCACTTGAGGGAAGATCGCGTCCCACTTGAGGGAAGATAATGCCCCAGCTGGGACAAGCTATAATAGATATTCATTCGCCATGTAAAACATGTTGTTTTACCGACATTAGCCTTATTGTTTAACATGGTGATTGGACAAAGAAGACAGCCAAATCAATATGCTATCTCCACCTCCTTGTGGGAGCCTATGGTAAGACGCATCAAATCATAATAGGAACCATTGTAAACGTTGAGGTCCACATAGCCGCTGATGCCCGGTAGAGAGCCGGCATCTGTGTGCTGCCAAAAGCGCCAACGCCCCTTGAACTGCATCTTACTTACATAATAGTGAGCTATCCAATAAGGATAGTCGTCAAAAACAGGGGCACTGAGATATTTTTCCTTGAATTTATAATAGGTATAGATAATGGGTTTCACACCGTACTTGTCTTCTACAATATGAAGCCAAGTAAGTATATCCGTCTGAAAGTTCTCTACACTTTGATTCTTAGGCTTATATTCCACATCGAGTACGGGCGGCAAGTCACCCTTTTCCAAATGAACGGTGTTGAGAAAGAAATAGGCCTGAGAACGAGCAGACGACTTTGTACTCCAAAAATGATAGGCACCACGAACGAAACCATATTCTCGTGCCTGGAAGAAATTCACTTCAAACTTCGGGTCTACACGAGACGAGCCCTCGGTGGACTTGATAATAACGAAGCGAAGAGGATAACCGTTGATTTCGGCCTTGCTTCGAAGTTCGTCCCAGTCAATATCTCCCTGATAATGAGATATATCAATTCCATGAATCTCGTAACCTTCCGGATATTTGGCATCGCCATAAAGAGCACGCCAGCGAAAGCCGGTCGGACTGACAAAAAAATAATAGAACAACCATACATAGCCCACAACGACGAGAAATGAGCCCAGCAGCCAAGCCCAGCGCGGCCCCCTGCGGAAAAAAGGAAGATGAAAAAACGACTGCGAGGAGTGGCCTCCACGTCGATAGCCCTTTCTTCTTCCCTTAGAAGGGGATTTGCCTGTATGAGGTATGGTTCTTTTTGTCATCAGTTAACGAAGGAAAAGGGCACCCTAAATGATAGAGTGCCCTTGAAGTTATGTGCCCCACTCGGAGCAGGACACCTTATTATATATATACTCTTTTTTATTTCAATCCGTTCTCCAAGGCCAGTGTGCGTGTTGTACGGTCGCAAACCTCAGAAGGACCCCAGTACTGAATAGGACCAGGATAAACAAAGCAGGTCTTGCGAGCCCACTCGTCACGCTTTGCAGCAAACTTCTTGAAGGGAGCACCGTCGAGTTCCACCAGAGCCTTACGGATTACAGGCTTCATCTCGCCATTGCGACGCTCCATGTTCATCATCATGGTAATAGGCACACCACCTGCCTTCCACTCGTCGGTGGGAGCAGAGAGATTTTTCACGATGGCCATATAACCCGTCTTGCCGTTGGCAATGAGGTGTGCAGCGCTCACGCCCAGTGCATAGCAATAGTCGGCATCGAAGTTGGAAGGAGCAGCGCAGCGTCCCTCATAACCGAAGAAGTGGTGCTGAGCGGCGAACTTACCAACATACTTGCCTTCCTTCTTCCATTCTGCGAGCTTGGCCTCCACCATGTCAGAGAGCAGTTTCTCGGTCTCGATAAGCGACACCTGTACGTTTCCGTGAGGATCGCGGTCGAGAGAAAGCTGTCTTGCCACGTCCTCGGGCAGTGTCTCGAAGGTAGCGGCGTTCTCTTTGCTAAGGTGCTCCAGAATGTACTGACGCTGAGCATCCTTGTCCAAGTCTTTATAGTCGGCTCCGTGAGCGGCAAGCAAATCGTTGAGCTCATCAATAAGACGACCGATGGCAGGAATGAACTCGATAAGGCCCTCGGGAACAAGTACCACACCGAAGTTGTCGCCCTGCTCTGCACGTGTAGCCACAGCCTTGGCAATCTGCTCTACTATCTGATTCAGTGTCATATCCTTCTGCTCAACTTCCTCGGAGATGAGGCAGATGTTCGGTTGAGTCTGCAGTGCGCACTCCAAAGCAATGTGCGAAGCTGAACGACCCATCAGCTTGATGAAGTGCCAGTATTTGCGAGCGGAATTAGCATCGCGCTCGATATTGCCGATAAGCTCAGAATAAACTTTCGTAGCTGTATCGAAACCAAAGCTTGTCTCAATCTGATCGTTCTTCAGGTCGCCGTCAATGGTCTTGGGGCAGCCGATAACCTGAACACCGTACTTCTTGGCAGCGTAATACTCTGCAAGCACGCATGCGTTGGTATTCGAGTCGTCACCACCAATGATGACAATAGCCTTGATACCAAGTTTGCGAATAATCTCGATACCCTTCTCGAACTGATCCACCTTCTCAAGCTTAGTGCGTCCGGAACCAATCATGTCGAAGCCGCCGGTGTTGCGATATTCATCAACAAACTCAGCTGTCAGCTCCACATATTTGTGATCAACCAGACCGCCAGGTCCCATCAGGAAGCCATACACCTTGTTGGCGGGATTCATCTTCTTCACAGCATCGAAGATACCACAAATAACATTGTGACCGCCAGGAGCCTGTCCACCGGAAAGAATGACACCTACGTTCATCTCCTTGGACATGGCCTCCGTACCGGGAACAAACTCGATGAGGGGCATTCCGTACGTGTTGGGGAATAACTTCTTGATTTCTTCTTGATCACCTACACTCTGGGTGGGTTCGCCTTCTTTTACCTTAACGGCACCTTGAAGACCTTTGGGAAGCTTCGGCTCATACTGGGCACGTGCCTTCTGCAAAAGACTCTTTTCCATTTTTCCTTTTTCTAATAGTTGAATAAAAAGTAACCTTTACCTGCAAAATTACTGCTTTTCGTTGAGACAAAGAAGAAAAAACTAAAGAAAACTCAAATTCCCACATTTTTTTAGATTTTGCACGACGTTATTGCACTTTTTTTTCTATCTTTGGACATGAATTCCATTTTCTGCTATGCCATGCTTCCCATTGAATGCTGACGTGCACACAAAGAAGCCTTCCGATTCTATACAGACGCTTCTGCACGACCGGCATTCATCTGAGGAGCCGTGCAAAGGCGGAACATAAGAAAGAATGTGACATTTGTCAACAAAAATATTAAAGTTATGGCAACGAAAAGAAATTTGAAACAGTACATCAACACCGTCTGTCACAACCTGTTAGCAGAGGGTGTGGCAGCGTATCTTTACGGGCCTGCTACTCAGGAAGAAAATGTCAACGCCGTGCTTTCCTCCATCATATTGATGCGTAACGACTTCATCAGCCGAGTCTCACACCCGGAGCCCGGCATGCCTCCACGCAAATATTTTCTCAAACTCAAAAGCGACTTCGAAAAGGAGTGCAATGATTTCGTAGATCAAATCTGTAATCTACATTAACTCCTTAATCTTCCAAGCAACATGATGAAAGCTTTGTGCCGATGGATATTATACAAGCTATGGGGATGGACGAAACATGTGACAGTCGACCATCCCGATAAGTACATTATCTGTCTTGCACCACATACGAGCAACTGGGACTTCATAATCGGTCAACTCTATGCTCATGCCGACGGTCTGAAAATCAACTTCCTGATGAAAAAGGAATGGTTCTTCTGGCCATTAGGTAGCTTGTTCCGTCATTTAGGCGGCATTCCCGTCTGGCGCGATGAGCATCACAGTCTTACCGACGTATTGGCCGAAGAAGCAAAACGACAGCCCGCTTTCCACCTCTGTATCACTCCAGAAGGTACACGCTCGCTTAATCCTGACTGGAAAAAGGGATTTTACTTCATTGCACTAAAAGCTCAGTTGCCAATCCTGCTCTATGCCGTAGACTATGAGCGAAAGCTCATTGAATGCACCAAAGTCATAGTGCCCACCGGTGACGTGGACGCTCAGATGCGGGAAATAAAAAACTTTTATAAAAACTACAAAGGTAAAAGACCTGAACTCTTCACGACTGGTGAATGTTGAGCCTTTTCTTATCCTTCTGTCATGAAAAAACTATTGATAATACCACTGTTGTTGCTCGGTCTGAATCTTACCGTCTGTGCTCAGAGCGCAGGATGGAGGTCGAAAACCGAGAGACAACTTGTGGAATACTTCTCTCACTATCAACCCAAAGAGGGCAGACTTTCACCTCAACCGAAATTCAAAAAGATGGAGGTGGACTCGAAGAAGAAAACTGTCCGCATTACAGTGGACGGAGCTTTCGCCCAACAAGACTTTACTAACAGGCAAGTAGGCAAAATCTACAAGAAGATACGCAACACTCTGCCAAAGCCTTACAGGAAATACAAGATAACGGTTGTGACCAACGGCATGGCCATTGAAGACTATGTGCCTGGTCATATTTCTTCTGGCGACGACGTCTCAAATCTATGGGGCAGAATCAACTACGATGATGAGCCTTGGGTAGAAAACATTTCGCGCCCCTACCGCCCGACACACGGACTTTACGACAGACATATCACACTCTGGCAATCGCACGGGCGCTACTATGATCATAAAAAAGGCATATGGAAATGGCAACGACCCTTTCTTTTCTGCACTACAGAAGACCTCTTCACCCAAACAATTGTCGTACCCTACCTCATTCCAATGTTAGAGAATGCAGGAGCCGTGGTTTTCACCCCAAGGGAAAGAGACTGGCAGACAGAAGAATACATCGTTGACCCGGACGGTGGCCTGAACAGTCGTCTGTCGGATTATGACGAATACGCCGAAGGGAGACGCTGGGGAAGAACACCAACTCGTGGATTTGCCTGCCATAGCGGTCACTACGTGGACAACGTTAATCCTTTCCAGGCGGGGAGTGCACGGATGATTAAGGCTACGAAGAAAGACGGTAAAGCCTACGTGAAATACCAGCCATCATTCCAAAAGGCAGGACGCTATGCTGTCTACGTGAGCTATCAGACGTTGGACAACAGTGTTGAGGACGCGCATTACACGGTCTTCCACAAGGGGCAGGCAACGGAATTCCGCGTGAACCAGAAGATGGGAGGAGGCACTTGGGTCTATCTCGGCACTTTCGAATTCGATAAGGGCAATAATATATATAATTGTGTGATGCTGACCAATCAAAGTCGTCATCGCGGTGTGGTTACAGCAGATGCCGTCCGTTTTGGCGGAGGCATGGGAAACATCGAACGAGGCGGCACGATCAGCGGCTATCCACGAGCTCTTGAGGGAGCTCGCTACTGGAGCCAATGGGCCGGTGCCCCCTATACGGTCTACAGTAAGAGCGGAGGTACCGACGACTATGCTGACGACATTAACTCGCGCTCCAAGATGCTCAACTGGTTGGCGGGTGGTTCTTGTTATGTTCCTACTGTTCAAGGCCTGAATGTCCCGATGGAACTATCTCTTGCCATTCACAGTGATGCGGGCTTCGCACCCAACGGAGAAGACATCGTGGGGTCGCTGACTATATGCACCACAAATTTCAACAACGGTCAGTTGTCTTCGGGCATTACCCGACAGGCGTCCAAACAATTCGCCGATGCCCTGCTTACCAACACCACTCGCGACTTGACCCGTGAGTACGGGAAATGGAATCGTCGGTATCTATGGGATCGCAACTACTCGGAAACACGACTGCCGGAAGTTCCTTCAGCCATCTTCGAGACGCTTTCACATCAGAATTTCCCCGACATGGTGAAAGCTCAAGATCCAAATTTCCGCTTCTCGTTGGCTCGCAGCATCTACAAGACCATACTAAGATATGTCAACGGCATGCACGGACGTCGCGCAGTCGTTCAACCGCTACAGCCTCAAAATCTCAGAGTTGAAATCGTGGGGGCAAACAAGGCTCGCATCTCCTGGAGTCCACAGACCGACCAGCTTGAACCGACAGCTGCACCAAATTCTTACAATCTCTACACAGCAGCCGGCACAAGCGGATTCGACAACGGAGTGAATATCAAGGGGACCTCTACCACCGTAGAACTTCAACCGGGCGTATGTTATAATTTCCGAGTGACTGCAGTAAACCGCGGAGGTGAAAGCTTCCCGTCTGAAGTAGTTTCAGCATCTGTGGCACCTCGATCCATTTACAAGGTTCTTATTGTCAATGGTTTTAAGCGATTATCTGCGCCGGCTGTCATCAACAACAACCTACAGCAGGGTTTCGACCTGGATGCCGATCCTGGCGTGAGCTATGGTCTTACGGCAGGATGGAGCGGACGTCAAATCTGTTTTGATCGCAGTCAGATGGGTCACGAAGGGCCTGGTGGTCTGGGTTACAGCGGCAACGAGCTGGCCGGAAATTTCATTGCCGGAAACGACTTCAACTACACTACTGACCACGCCAACGCTCTTACGGCCTGCCAGGAGTTCGCCGTGTCCAGTTGCTCTTTAGAAGCCCTGGAGTCGGGACTCGTCAAGCTCAGTGACTATGACGCAGTAGATTTCTACACAGGATTGCAACGATACATGCCGGATGCAGTGAAATATTATCGTACATTCAGCACCACATTACAACGACTTCTGAAATCATATACATATTCGGGAGGACGTCTTCTGGTGAGCGGCGCTTACCTCGGCAGCGACATGCAAAGCACAGATGAAAAGGCCTGGCTAGCCGACGTATGCAAGTCTACTTTCGACCACTCTGTCAAGACCGACACACTCGGCCTGACGGAAGGACTGGGAATGAACTTCGATTTCGTGCGTCGTCTCAATCCCGACCATTATGCAGCCACTCACTCCGATGTATTGCACCCTGTAGGTCAGGCTATCTGCTCCATGCGCTACAGCAGCGGTGAAGGTGCCGCAGTGGCCTATGACGGCAAAGATTACAAAGCCTTCGTCATGGGCTTCCCCTTTGAATGCATTACGGAAAAAGCAAAAAAGCAGTCTCTCATGAAGGGCATCATGGCTTTCCTTCTGCGAGGGAAAACGACAAAATGACAGACAACTAAAAAACAAACAAGAAACTATAATAGAAACATCCTCTTGGGAAATATCCCGAAGGACAACATTAAAACATGAGACAATGAAAATACAAGCCAACCATTCCGGTACAAGAAGTATCGAAGTTACCGAGCAGCATCTGCAAACTTTAGACAAGTACTCCCTGCTCCGCAATCTAGTGGACAGCAATGGAATCATTGACGAATCCGTCCTCGACAAGCTGAAATTCAATGTCCGCTCCATGCTGGAGTCGGAGGCCGGAAAGGACAAGGACCTGCTTGACCTGTGCCTCGACGTCATCTACAACTCGAACATGAAGGCTTTCGGATTGCACCAGCTCGTGCTGCTCTACATCAAATGGAAAAATCAGCAGCCCACCGAGGAAACCATAGATCCTGACACCGTGACAGACTGACCTCTCAAAGCCTTACTAAAACCACAGACTGAAATTGGAAAGAAAGAACAACGAACAACAGGCTCCTCTGTTCCGCCTTACAGACTTCCTGCCCACTACAAAAAAAGAATGTGAACTCCGTGGCTGGGACGAACTTGACGTCATTCTCTTCTCTGCCGATGCCTATGTGGACCATCCTTCCTTCGGCGTGGCCGTAATAGGAAGGGTGCTCGAGGCTGCGGGATATCGTGTCGCCATTGTTCCACAGCCAGACTGGCACGGCGATTTTCGCGACTTCAAGAAGCTGGGGCGTCCCCGGCTCTTCTTCGGCATTGCACCAGGAGCCATGGACTCTATGGTAAATCGATACACTGCCAATCGTCGTCTGCGCAGTGAAGACGCTTACAGTCCTGACGGTCGACACGACATGCGTCCTGACTATCCTACCATAGTCTACACCCGAATTCTCAAAAAGCTCTTCCCGGACGTGCCTGTCATGCTGGGAGGAATAGAAGCTTCCATGCGACGTCTCACCCACTATGACTATTGGCAAGACCGCCTGATGAAGTCTATACTCGTGGAGAGCGGCGGAGACATTATTATATATGGAATGGGTGAGAAGCCGACCCTCGCACTAGCCAACGCACTTGCTGAAGGAAGGCCACTCAGTGACATCACTGAAATTCCGCAAACCGTATTCCTCAGACGCAAAGAGGACATACCTGGAGGAATCACCGAACAGGATATCGTACTCCATTCACATGAGGAATGTGTGGAGAACAAGAAAGCACAGGCAGAAAACTTCCGTCATATCGAAGAAGAAGCCAACAAGATGCACGGTCAACGCATGATGCAGGAAGTAGATGGCAAGTATGTGGTCGTCAATCCCTTCTATCCACCAATGACAACCGAAGAACTCGATGCCATTTACGACCTGCCATATACACGTCAGCCTCATCCGAAATATCGTGGCAAAACCATCCCGGCCTACGAGATGATAAAGTTTTCGGTCACCATCCATCGCGGTTGTTTCGGCGGCTGTGCCTTTTGCACCATCTCTGCCCATCAGGGAAAATTTATCTGCAGCCGTTCCAAAGAAAGCATTTTGAAGGAGGTGCGCCAAGTGGTTCGCATGCCCGGATTCAAGGGGTATATTTCCGACCTGGGAGGTCCTTCAGCCAACATGTATCGTATGGGCGGCCGCAATAAGAAAGCTTGTGAGCACTGCAAAAGACCATCGTGCATACATCCTGCCATCTGCCCCAATCTCAATACCGACCTCACACCCCTATTAGATATTTATCATGCCGTTGACGCTTTGCCTGAAGTGAAGAAAAGCTTCATCGGCAGCGGTATCCGCTACGACTTACTGCTCCATCACAGCAAAGACGAACAAGCCAACAAAGCTGCCATGCAGTACACTCGCGAGTTAATTACTAAACATGTGAGCGGAAGACTGAAAGTGGCACCGGAACACACATCCGACTCTGTGCTCTATCTCATGCGCAAGCCCTCGTTCAGTCTCTTCTATGAGTTTAAGCGCATCTTTGACCGCATTAACCGTGAGGAAGGGCTCAATGAGCAGATTATTCCCTATTTCATCAGTTCGCATCCTGGCTGTCGTGAAGAAGACATGGCAGAACTAGCTGCCATCACCAAAGACCTGAATTTCCATCTGGAGCAAGTTCAGGACTTTACGCCGACTCCGATGTCGGTGAGCACTGAAATGTGGTACACCGGCTATAATCCCTACACACTCGAGCCAGTTTACTCGGCAAAAACCCCGAAAGAAAAATTGGCACAAAGACAGTTCTTCTTCTGGTATAAGCCTGAGGAACGTCAGAAAATCTCCTTCGAATTAAGAAAAATGGGACGAACGGATCTCTTGGAAAAGCTGTACAGCGGCCAGTCTTTCCACGGGCATGTGCACTACGACCCCAAAGCCGTAGGAAGTTCAGACATTGCCGTTAACCACCGAGGACGCAAAGAAAAGGCTGCCAAACAGGAAAGAAAGAGAAGGTACAAGGATGATTTCGACTTTAAGGAAAGAGATAAAAAAGAATATACCGCACGGAAACATAACTCCGGAAGCCATGGCGGACAGCAACAAGCTGCCAAAAGCAGTAAGAAAGAAAACAGCAGAAGGAGAAGTCGATGAAAATTCTTGAGCAATTCATCTGCGGCAAGAAAGGCGGACAGGATGCCAGCCTTTCTTGCGAAGACGGACTGGTAATCACGCCAGACTTTATTGCTGTTATAGACGGCAGCACCAGTAAGACAGCTTCACAGATAGTTCCTGATATGAAAAACGGTCGGTTCTGCATGTTATCGGTGAGCAAATTCATACGCAATATGCCGGCTGACATCTCTCTAAACGACTTCTGTTATGGAGTAACGGAAGCTATCCATCAGCTCTACGGTCAACAAGAAGACGACGCACGCAATCATCCGGTACGTCGCCTTTGTGCCAGTGCTGTAATTTTCAGCAACCACCGAAAAGAGATATGGATGGTGGGTGACTGCCAATGCATGGTCAACGGCAAACGATATGATAACGGCAAGCCTTACGAAGAAAGAATTGCAGCGAAACGTTCCGACCTCTTTCCCATAATGCTTGACCGACATCCTGACATGGTGGACTGTGAAGGACTGGTCCACGACTATGCCCGTGACGCCGTCTTGCCAGACCTTATCGCTGCCATGGAAGGCGAAAACAGCGAATATGCAGTTATTGACGGTTTCCCTATCTATCGACCCGGTATTCGCCTCATTTCCCTTAATCCGGAAGTTGTCCCTGCCGAAGTGGTGCTTGCTTCTGACGGTTATCCATACCTGCAACCGACACTCAAGGCTTCCGAAGAATCCTTAACTTCTCTCTTACAGTCTGACCCCTACCTCATCGACCGTTTCAAGGCAACTAAAGGAAAGATGAAAGGGAACACGTCGTTTGACGACAGGGCTTATATCAGATTTATAACGGAATGAGCCGTACGAGAAAAATTCATGAATAACCAAACAAACTGTTAAGTATATCGTCCAATAACAATCTGAAAATCCGCATATTTATACCATAATTAGTAGGACAAAGCCTTTTTCTGCCACAAATTGATACAGGTCAAGAGATAGTGTGACAACTTTTGACCCACGTCAAAAATCCGTCGTTTTTTAGACAAATCAGCCTAAAATAGTTGTCAGTACACTTAATTGGCAGTAACTTTGCAACGTATTCAGTGAACAACAACAGAAAAAGTAAAACACAGACACAAAGGGTGTCTTAAAAAAAAGAAAGGAAAAATTATGGTAACATCATTAATTGTACTGGCAGTGGTTGTAGCTATCGCAGCACAACTTTACAATGCCGAAAAGGGAGCAAAGATGGGTCGGTAAAACCAATCCGCAAGCTCTCTAAAACTAGAGAGAGATTAAACGCCGTGAAGACGGCAATTGTTGAATAATAAAAAAGAAAAGACCATGAAAATGATTTGGGATAACATCAAAGATGTATGCAAGAAATTCTTGAGAGCCTACAAAAATTGTATGGAGCTTTACGGTGAAGCCGTACTACGTGGTGGTTCTTACGGATGCTAAACAGAAAGTAAACATTTTAATTTAAATAATGAAGCTGCAGTTACGCTATGCGTGATTGCAGCTTTTTTTATTTAGTCCACATATTTCTATAGACAAACACTTTACATGCCGAATGGAAAAGCCACCCGGCAATCAGCTAATTATTTAGGACTTACAGACAAGCTATAACTGACGGAACTGGAAAATATCCGTCATTTAACTTCAGCTATGCACTCAATTTCCACACGTGCATTTTTCGGCAATGTCTTGATTGCCACGGCTGAACGAGCGGGAAATGGTTTTGAGAAAAACTGTCCGTACACCTCATTCATCTCCGTAAAGTCAGACATGTCAGCCAAGAATACAGTGGTCTTCACCACATCTGCCAAGGTAAGGCCTTGTTCCTTTAGTATAGCTTGAATGTTTAGAATTGATTGTCTCGTCAATTCTTTAATACCTCCTTCAGCAAAGTTCCCGGTTGCCGGATTAACAGGAAGCTGACCAGATACAAAAACGAAATTGCCGGAGCTTACAGCCTGACTGTAAGGGCCAATGGCAGCCGGAGCCATAGAAGACTTGATTTCTTTCATTTTTTTAGTGATTAAAAATAAACTTAACAAGGCAGACGAAATATGAAATTCCGCTGATGTAAACCTCATTGCCATCTTTCAATTCAATCTGATGAAAAATGAATTCCAAACGAGACCGTCAAGAATATGCATTTATTCTGCAAATTTATAAAAAACATACTACAATCGTCGGAAAAATGAAAAAAAATTGACCTCTTCAAGAAAAAACCATAAGAAAAAGCCTTTAAATAAAAAATAATGCTTAACTTTGAAACATTAAATTTATAAACTGAAAACGAATTAGCAAATACGATATTGCTGCAAAAGGCAAAAACTGTTGCGTTACCCATTTCTAAGATTATTCTGTTAAGTTTGATTTCAGGATAATTCTTAACGACATCAGTTACTACTCAAGAAGGTAACGAGAGAAACGTAGCAGATTTATCCCCTTTACAAATTACAGCATACGACATATGACGTTAAGGCCGTGAGTTAAATGTATCTCAGACTTACAACAAATAAGACCATAAAAACCACAAATAATAATTAGAAACAATTGAAAAAATTTTTACTTTTAACCTTTTTGGACGTAGCTTGTCTTGGCAATGCACGAACGACTACAGCTAACTATCAGGTAATTCCTCAGCCACAGATGGTGGGAACGATAAAAGCTCCTCCGTTTTTGCTCACAGGAAACGACGGCATTGATGTGAGC
>JBMNUW010000018.1:0-29721 GCA_050946475.1 Prevotella sp. | reverse complement strand
CTCTCAGATAATGGTGAAACGTTTCTTGCTCGGCCAATAATAAAGTTAAGATAATATTTGAGCGTTAACGCTTTATGCATCTGCGAAATTAAAGAATTGACATTCTCTTTTTTGGTAATTGCTTTTTAAGCATTTAATTATAGCTTGCGAGTGAGAAACTTCAGATATGAATTATGCCTTGAATTCATCATCGTGCAAACTCAATAAATAAGAATTATTATTATGCAGATGAATTAAAAAATTGGATTATGCATTAAAAAAGAACATTATTAGGGTGGTTTTCTGTATCTTTGCAATCGACAATGACACAGAATAACCCCATACAAGCCCTGCAGGAACAACGGCTGCTGCTCCAGATGGAGTATCAAGTCGAAAAAAGCGCCTTCGAACGTCAGACCGAGAGCATCGGTATGGCGCGGAAGGTGAAACGGGGTGATGCCTGGTTCCCTGTCAGAACGGGTCGAACTTACTACAACTCTCTCAATCAGTTCTGTATCGAGATTGAGCGAACGGAGGACCAGGATGTAGACCATAACTTTGAATATGGCAAACCCGTGGTATTCTTCAAGGCGGTATCCGATTCCTCCAATGAGTCTGCAGCTGAATCTTCCAATGGTTCCGGCAAACACCCGTCTCGTCGTCTTCGCTTCTTCGGATTCACAGCCACGGTGAGTTACGCCGAGACCAACCGCATGGTAGTGGTAGTGCCAGAAGGACATGCTCTTGATTTACAGAGTTGCCAAGAGCCTGTCGGCGTGCAACTCTTCTTCGACGAGACGAGCTACCGCACTATGTTCGACGCCCTCGACCGCGTCATCAAGGGACGAGGCAGCAGGTTGGCCTATCTGCGCGATTTGTTTTACTCGCATCAGCCTGCTCAGCATTTTAACTTCACCCCGATGAGCTTCCCGTGGCTCAACGCTACTCAGGAGCATGCCGTCAACGAGGTGCTGCGTGCCAAGGACGTAGCCATTGTGCACGGACCTCCCGGAACGGGAAAGACCACCACTCTCGTTGAGGCTATCAATGAGACACTGATGCGCGAAAATCAGGTGCTGGTATGTGCACAAAGCAACATGGCTGTGGACTGGATTTCAGAGCAGCTCGTAGACCGCGGCATCAATGTGCTGCGCATCGGCAATCCGACACGTGTCAACGACAAGATGCTGGGATTTACTTATGAGCGGCGGTTCGAGGCGCATCCCGACTATCCGCAGCTATGGGCCATCCGAAAGGCTATCCGGGAATTGCGCGGCAAGCGCAAGGGACGCACCGAGGGTTTGCATCAGAAAATGGAAAGGCTGAAGAGTCGCGCCACGGAATTGGAATTACGCATACAAAGTCAGCTTTTCGATGAATCGCGAGTCATTGCCTGCACCCTTGTAGGTTCAGCAAGTCGTCTGCTGGAAGGTCGTCGCTTCTCAACGCTTTTCATCGACGAGGCCGCACAGGCACTAGAGGCCGCCTGCTGGATTCCCATCCGGCGTGTCTCGCGCGTGATTTTCGCCGGAGACCACTGTCAGTTGCCACCTACAGTGAAGAGCATTGCGGCCCTGAAGGCCGGACTGGGAACTACGCTTATGGAGCGCATAGCCAAGAATAAGCCGGAGGTGGTGACACTTCTCCGGACACAATATCGTATGAACGATGCCATCATGCAGTTCAGCTCGCGCGAATTTTATGGCGGCAAGATGGTGTCGGCTCCTCAGGTGGAGCATCGCGGCATCCTCGACTATGACATTCCCATGACGTGGGTAGACACTTCCCAGATAGACGTGGGCCCTGACGATCCGGATTTTCGAGAGCATTTCATAGGCGAGAATTTCGGACGTGTCAATAGGGGAGAGGCGGACCTTACCTTGAAGCTTCTGCAAGAATACATGGAGAAAATCGGCAAGCGTCGTCTCCTTGATGAGCGCATAGACATAGGCATTATATCGCCTTATCGTGCGCAGGTGCAATATCTGCGCCACTTAGTGAAGAAACGTGAGTTTTTCAAGCCATTCCGCAGTCTCATCACCATCAGCACTGTGGACGGCTTCCAGGGGCAGGAGCGTGACGTCATTCTCATCTCGCTCGTACGTGCCAACGACAACGGCGATATCGGATTTCTGCGCGACCTGCGGCGAATGAACGTGGCCATCACTCGTGCTCGCATGAAACTCATCATTCTCGGCGATGTGCCCACGCTGACCCGCCACCCATTTTACAAGCGACTGTGGGAATATACAAGGGCAATTCAGAATGCATAATGCATAATTAGGCTGCGCGGGGCGCGCCGGATGTTCCGTTTTTTCCGGATGTTCCAGATATTCCGGATGTTCCGGATGTTCCGGGTGTTCCGGATGTTCCGGATGTTCCAGATATTCCGGTTTTTCTGGTTGCTCTGTTCCCCGGATATTCCGGGCTAACCCGGGAATTTCGGGGAATAAGCCTTCCCCTCCATCTCAACCTCATAACAAACAAAAAACAGAAGAAAATGTTACAACGCGATTATTTCCTTCGGGTGATTGAGGAGTTTGCCAAAGCTCTCAACACTTTCTTAGAGAAAAAAGAGGATGTGCAAGAACAAGACCTCGAACTGCAGGACCTCTACCGACAGTATGTAGGCCCTTATGACACCGTGCGCAACCTCTCTTTCGAGGAAACGTTGCAGTATGCTAAAGATCAGTGGAAACCGGAGGAACGTATAGAACGTCTCAACATGCTGGCTGAACTGCTCTACGCCGAGGGCTCCTATAAAGGGCTTGCACTGCGGTCATTGCTCTTCGAAAAAGCCTATCGCCTGTTTCAGTTCGTGGAGGCCAACGGAGGCGAATATTCTGTGAATCGACAGCAGAAAATGCAGCAAATCAAGGCAGAACTGCAGTTAAAGGATGCCAAAGAATAATTGAACGGAAGAATTTCTGAATGAACAAAAGTACGGACCGGCCAACTGCTGGTCCGCAGGATAACATTGAATATTATAATAACTTTGGGTTTATAGACGAAGATAACGGAATTGCTTTATAGACTAAGACAATGAGTAACATTAATGACATGACCGTAGGTTCGCCTACGAGAGATATTCTGAAATTTGCAGTTCCTCTAATATTAGGTTATATCCTCCAGCAGATGTACCAGGTGATTGACGCAGTCATCGTGGGACAATGGATAGGCGTGGGGGCACTGGCTGCCGTGGGAGCGTCGACCTCTGTGATGTTCATTATCATGGGATTCTGCAACGGTTCCTGCGCAGGATTCGCCATCCCGGTAGCCCAGGCTTTCGGGGCAAAAGACTACGTGAAGATGCGGCGCTATGTGGCTAACGCCATTCGTATAGCTGCAGTCTTCGCACTGGTTTTCACCCTGCTTAGCGGAATTTTCTGCACCAAGATTCTGCATTTGGTTAATACCCCGGCCGACATCTTCGACGATGCATGGACCTTTCTCTTCATCCAGTTCATGGCCATTCCTTTCACCATGGCCTACAATCTCCTTTCCGGATTTATCCGTGCACTGGGCGACTCCAAGCAACCGTTTTATTTCCTCATTGCCTCGGCAGGAGTGAACATATTGCTAGACGTACTTTTCATTTTAGTGATAAACATGGGAGTGGCTGGTGCCGGACTCGCTACATTGCTGGCACAGCTCTTTGCCACATCTTTATGTCTTTGGTATATCATACGTCACATGCCATTGCTCATTCCGAAAGGCGAGGAACGGCAGTTCGATAACAAGAAAATCTCCATCCTGCTCAACAACGGTGTTCCCATGGGCCTCCAGTTCTCCATTACGGGCATTGGCATCTTGATGTTGCAGAGTGCCAACAATGCTTTGGGTACCATCTATGTGGCGTCTTTTACGGCTTCGATGCGTATCAAATATCTCTTCACTTGTGTGTTCGAGAATATCGGTGTGGCCATGGCCACTTATTGTGGTCAGAATATCGGTGCGGGCGACTTGAGACGCATCAAGCGCGGCATTAAATCTGCTATAGGCATCATGCTGGTGTTCTCTTTATTTTCCATTCTTGTCATTCAACCTTTTGCCGATGAGATGATGTTGATATTTGTCCATGCCGGTGAGCAGGAGGTGGTGCAGAATGCCGCCCTGCTGATGCGTATTGCCAGCGTGTTCTATCCCGTACTGGGTTTACTCACCATTTTCCGTTACAGTATTCAAGGACTGGGCTACAGCAATCTGTCGATGATGAGCGGTGTGATGGAGATGATTGCCCGGTGTGGCGTGAGTCTCTGGGTTGTTCCCGCCTTTGGCTGGCTCGGCGTATGCTATGGTGACCCCGTGGCATGGGTTATGGCAGACTTTTTCCTGCTTCCCGCCTTCTGGTGGCTCTATCGTCACCTGCAACATAAGTTGGCGGCTGCTTCCTTGAACAATAATCCGAAAATAATGGCGGACGGCAAACGGGCTGACGGTCAGTAGCTGCCTTCCTCTTTCCGGTTGAGTCGTGCTTCGAGAATCTCGCGGTGCGACTCCTCGTCGAGTTCATGCACCTCGTGATGTCCCTTGATACGGTCGAAACCACGACCGTAGACCCCGATACAGGCACTCTGCGCCACGAAGGCTCCAGGATCTATGGCCTCGATGATGTTGAAGATGAGGTGCGCCTCGCTTTTCTTGGCGATGCAGAACACCACATGGATGTCCTTTTTCGTGTAGAATCCGTTGCCGTTGAGCAGTGAGCACCCGCGCACGACGACCCGGTTGATGGCGTGGCCTATCTCCTCGTATTTATCGGAGACAATGAAGAACTGCACACTCTGCCGCAAAGTGTTTACGATATAGTCCACGCAGAAGGAAATGATGAAGAGTAGTACATAGCCATAGAGCACCTTCTCCCAGTCGCGCAGCACCACGTAGCTTGACGTGATGATGGTGAGGTCGCACAGAAGGATGATGTGGCCCAGCGACACGTCGCGGTACTTGTGCACCATTGCAGCAATGACATCCGAACCGCCGGTACTGCCGCCCGTGGAGAGTCCCAGTCCGATGCAACCGCCCATGAACACGCCACCCACAATACAGGCCATGAATTTCTGGTCTTGGAGCAGGTTCGTCTCGTTGGCAATAGGCTGGAGCACCGCCGTGCCCACGGTGAACACAATCACGGCGTAGATGGTCTTTATGCAGAAGCGCCAGCCCAGCACCCGAAGCGCTATGAGAAGCAGCAGCATGTTGAGGCCGAAATAGCAATACTCCACCGGTATGCCCAGTCCCCAATAGACGATGGAGGCAATGCCCACCATGCCGCCCATTGTGATTTGGTGGGGAAGAAGAAAGAAACAGAGGGAAAAAGCTCCGAGAATCATGGCAAAGGTCAGTACAGCATAATCCTGCAAATTGCGGTAGAACATCCGCTTACTTCTTGTTTTGTTAGTCATAGTGTAGGTTTTTAGTTAACACCGCAAATTTAGATATAATTCCCGGATGTTGTCACTCAAACCTTCATATTTTTTCAAGAAGATATTCGCCGTTTACAAATCCCCCGCTTCACCCATTCGATGATGCTTTTGCATGATACACTAAAACCTATCGTGCTTTGATTTTGTCGAATCCCTGTCCATATACACCGATACAGGCACTCTGAGCTACGAAGGCGTCGGGGTCGATTTCCTCAATGAGTTCGAAGATGAGACGCGACTCGCTTTTCTTGGCGATGCAGAATACCACATGAATGTCCTTCTTCGAGTAAAAACCGTTGCCGTTGAGCGTAGAGCAGCCACGGTCGGCAATCTTGTTGATGGCCTCGCCCAATTCCTGATATTTATCGGAGACGATGAAGAATTGTACGCTTTGGCGCAGTGTATTCACCACATGGTCCACACAGAAACTGACAATGAAGAGCAACACGTAGCCATAGAGCACCTTCTCCCAGTCGCGCAGCACCACGTAGCTCGACGTGATGATGGTGAGGTCGCAGAAAAGGATGATGTGGCCCAGCGACACGTCGCGGTACTTATGCACCATGGCCGCCACGACATCCGACCCGCCCGTGCTGCCGCCGGCAGAGAGGCCGAGTCCTACGCTGGTACCCATGAATACGCCACCCACAATGCAGGCCATGAACTTCTGGTCGGCGAGCAGGTGCGTGTCACCCATCATGGACTGAATGACAGTGGAACCCACGGTGAACACCACCACTGCATAGATGGTCTTTACACAGAAGCGCCAGCCCAGCACTTTCAGAGCTGCAATGAGCAGTATGGCGTTGAGCACAAAGTAAGTATTTTGTGCGGGAATGCCCGTGCCCCAATAGACGATGGAGGCGATACCCATAATGCCTCCCATAGTGATTTCGTTGGGCAGCAGGAATAGATTCAGTCCTACAACACCCAACAGCATGGCCACAGTTATGACCACGTAATCGCGCACAGTGCGGTAGATACGCCGTCCGTTTTGTCTTTTCTGATTCATAGATAGTTGTTTTGACGGCAAATATACGAAAATAAGGGAATAGGAAAATGCTTGCGGGTTGTTTTTTTCGATATCGGACGAAAGTTCCCCTTGTAAATTCTTCGTGAATAGGGAAGAAGGGGGAAATACAAGAGATTTTCCGATACTTTTCACAGGGTCTGCAATCTTTTTCGTAACTTTGCATCCATCAAATAAGTACACAAATATTATATACATACAATCATGAATATTGAACAAGCAATCTCTTCGGCTGCTTTAGAGGCCGTCAAGGAACTTTACGGGCAGGACGTGCCCGAGAAGATGGTGCAGTTGCAGAAGACCAAGGCTGATTTCGAGGGAAATCTCACCCTCGTGGTCTTTCCCTTCCTCAAAATGTCGCACAAGAAACCTGAGGACACAGCTCGGGAAATCGGCGAAAAACTGCAGGAACGATGCGACGCCATTGCTTCGTTCAATGTCGTCAAGGGCTTCCTCAATCTCGTCATTGCCCCCAAAGCATGGGTAAGTCTGCTCAATGACATCAACGGTGACCCCACATTTGGCGAGAAGCACGCCGACGAACATTCACCCCTCGTCATGATTGAATATTCATCGCCTAACACCAACAAACCGCTCCATTTAGGACACGTGCGCAACAATCTCCTGGGATGGAGCCTTTCCAAAATCATGGAGGCCAATGGCAACCGTGTGGTGAAGACCAACATTGTGAACGACCGTGGTATACATATCTGTAAGTCGATGCTTGCCTGGCTCAAGTGGGGCAACGGAGCTACACCCGAAAGTACAGGAAAGAAGGGCGATCATCTCATCGGTGACTTCTATGTGGCTTTCGACAAGCATTATAAGGCAGAGTGCGAAGAACTGAAGAAAAAGTACATGGCCGAGGGCATGGATGAAGAGAAGGCAGAGGAAAAGGCCAAGAACGAGGCACCTCTCATCAAGGAAGCCCACGCAATGCTTGTGAAGTGGGAGCAGGGCGACCCCGAGGTACGTGCTCTCTGGAAGAAGATGAATTCTTGGGTCTATGCCGGCTTCGACGAGACCTACAAGGCACTCGGTGTGTCGTTTGATAAAATCTATTATGAGTCGGACACCTATCTCGAAGGTAAGAAGAAGGTGGAGGAAGGTCTGAAGAAGGGGCTCTTCTTCCGTAAGCCCGACAACAGTGTATGGGCTGACCTCACCGACGAGGGACTGGACCAGAAACTGCTGCTCCGCTCCGACGGTACCTCCGTGTATATGACACAGGACATCGGCACCGCCGAGATGCGTTTCAATGACTATCCCATTGACAAGATGATATATGTGGTGGGCAATGAGCAGAACTATCACTTCCAGGTGCTCAGCATCCTGCTCGACCGCCTCGGCTTCAAGTGGGGCAAGGACCTCGTGCACTTCTCTTATGGTATGGTGGAACTGCCCAACGGTAAGATGAAGAGCCGTGAGGGAACGGTGGTTGACGCCGATGACCTCATCGAGGAAATGATAAAGACTGCCCGTGAGACAAGTGATGAAGCCGGGAAGTCCAAGGATCTGCCAGAAGAGGAAAAACAGGAGATTGCCCGCATCGTGGGATTGGGTGCTTTGAAATACTTCATTCTCAAGGTGGATGCCCGTAAGAACATGATGTTCAATCCCGCTGAGTCTATTGACTTCAACGGCAACACTGGTCCTTTCATCCAGTACACCCATGCCCGCATCCGCTCTATCTTGCGCAAGGCAGAAGCCGATGGAATTCAGTTGCCCGACCAGCTGCCTGCTGACGCACCTCTCAACGAGAAGGAGATTGAGCTTATCCAGAAGATGAACGAGTTTGCCGTGGCCGTGACCGATGCCGGACAGAACTATAATCCCGCCGGTATCGCCAACTACTGCTATGAACTGACCAAACTGTTCAACCAGTTTTATCACGACTACTCTATCCTCAGTGCCGATACCGAAGCAGAGAAGATTACCCGTCTTGTGCTCGCCAAGAACGTAGCCAAGATTATCAAGAACGGCATGGATCTACTCGGCATCGAAGTGCCGGAGAGGATGTAAGGGCGCCCGGTCTTTCCGGCTTGCCTGGTTGTCCTGTCTGTTCCGTCTAGTCTTTCCGGCTGCTCCGGCGCTCCGGGCTGACCCGCCCCGTTTGGGGCCGCTCGTTGTGTATGAGGCTGCTGTGCAGCGTCCCCCTCGCCCTCTCGTCCTTTTGGTTTCGCTCCGCCCTTCCGTTTTTTGCAAGTGCGGAGCTTCATTTTCTTTGATATGAATAATAATCCTGTCAATCCCCCCGACTATCGTCACGACACCGTGTTGCCCCTCGCTCCAGAGGTGAGGGCCAATGCGTGGGCCGTTGACGCTGCCTGTTCGGGCAATCCCGGTCCGATGGAATATCAGGGCATTGATTTGCAGACCGGTGCTCAGGTGTTTCATTACGGTCCCGTGCAGGGCACCAACAACATCGGCGAGTTTCTCGCCATCGTGCATGCCTTAGCACTCCTTGACAAGCAAGGCATCACAGACAAGACCATCTATTCTGACTCTCGTACCGCCATTATCTGGGTCAATAAGATGCAGTGCAAGACCAAGTTGCCCTGTACACCCGATACCCAGCAGTTGCATCAGATTATCCAGCGAGCCGAGTTCTGGCTGCGCCAGCATCCCCAACATGCCCCCGTTGTGCATTGGCAGACGAAAGAATGGGGCGAGATTCCCGCCGACTTTGGTCGAAAATAATTTTTTCAGCTTTTCCCTTTGCTTTCTCGAAAAGCTTTGCTATCTTTGCCCCGTTAACTGAAAAAATATTCTAAAACTAAGAACTATGAATGATGAAATAGAGGTCAAGGAGCTTGAGGACGTTGTCGTACGTTTCTCAGGTGACTCCGGCGATGGAATGCAGTTGGCCGGAAACATCTTCTCCACAGTCTCTGCTACCGTTGGCAACGGTATTTCAACTTTCCCCGATTATCCTGCAGATATCCGTGCTCCGCAAGGCTCGCTCACCGGCGTGTCGGGATTTCAGGTGCATATCGGCGAGGGAAAAGTTTATACACCTGGTGACCAGTGTGATGTACTGGTGGCCATGAATGCTGCCGCTTTGAAAACACAGTATAAGTTTACAAAGCCGCAAAGTACCATTATCATTGATACAGATGCTTTCGGACCTTCGGACCTGAAGAAAGCCGAATTCCAATCAGATAACTATCTTGACGAAATGGGCATAGACCCCGACCGCGTGGTGGCTTGTCCTATCACGAAGATGGTGAAGGAATGCCTGGCCGATTCCGGCATGGACAACAAGTCCATCTTGAAATGCCGTAATATGTTCGCCCTCGGACTGGTCTGCTATCTCTTCAACCGCGACTTGGAACTGGTGTTCAATTTTCTGCGGGACAAATTCCACAAGAAGCCCGCTGTGGCCGAAGCTAATATAAAGGTGGTACAGGCTGGATATGACTATGGCTTCAACTCACAGTCATCGGTGCCCAACACCTACCGTATAGACTCCAAGGTTAAGGAGCCCGGACGCTATATGGACATCACCGGTAACAAGGCTACAGCCTATGGACTCATTGCTGCTGCCGAGAAAGCCGGTCTTCGCCTTTATCTCGGTTCTTATCCCATTACTCCGGCATCCGACATCCTGCATGAACTGGCAAAGCATAAGTCACTCGGCGTGACCACCGTACAGAGCGAGGATGAAATTTCCGCCTGCAGCTCTGCCATCGGTGCCTCCTTTGCCGGTGCCCTTGCCGTTACTTCCACTTCCGGCCCCGGCATCTGTCTGAAGAGTGAGGCCATCAACCTCGCCGTCATTGATGAGTTGCCGCTCGTCATTATCGATGTGCAACGAGGCGGACCCTCTACGGGACTGCCCACCAAGAGCGAGCAGACCGACCTGCTGCAGGTGCTCTACGGACGAAACGGCGAAAGTCCAATGCCCGTTATTGCTGCCACCAGTCCCACCGACTGCTTTGATGCCGCTTACATGGCTTGCAAGTTTGCCTTGGAGCACTGCACGCCTGTGACGCTGCTTACCGATGCCTTCATCGCCAACGGTTCCAGCGCATGGAAACTGCCCAACATTGATGATCTGCCCGAAATTCATCCGCACTATGCCACACCGGAGCAGAAATATAAGTACACTCCCTATAACCGCGACCCTAAGACCAAGGCACGCTTCTGGGCCATCCCTGGAACAGAGGGCTATACCCATATCCTCGGCGGACTGGAGAAAGACGGCGAGACAGGAGCTATTTCCACTGACCCTGAGAACCACAACCTCATGGACCATCTCCGTTTTGAGAAAGTGGCCAACATCCCCGTGCCCGACCTCGAAGTGCTGGGCGACAAGGACGACGCTGACCTGCTGATTGTAGGCTTCGGCTCTACTTTCGGACATCTCTATGCAACCATGCAGGAATTGAGAAAGCGTGGCCATAAGGTGGCGCTGGCTCAGTTCAAATATGTCAACCCGTTGCCTAAGAACACCGCCGAGGTGCTTGCACGCTACAAGAGGGTAGTGGTGGCTGAGCAAAACCTCGGTCAGCTCGCTGCACTGCTCCGAATCCGCATTAACGGCTTCGCTCCTTATCAGTATAATCAGGTAAAAGGACAGCCTTTCGTGGTGAGTGAACTTGTGAGAGGATTCGAGAAAGTACTCAAGGCTCCTCTGCCCAAGAACGAGGGCGGAACCTTCTACGATAAGATTCTGCAGTAAAATTCCCACCAGCTTTTTTCAATTAACGGTTAGGAAGTGGCCTGGGCCGTGCACAATATCAATATGCATAACCTGTGGTGGATTAAATGTCAACGCACAGAGTATTAATTACTAACATGCGGTATGTTAAATGCCTCAGAGCCTGATTTCCTGACACATACAAAAACATTAAAGCAACAACAATCATGAGCGAATATACAGCAAAAGATTTCAAGAAGGGACAACCGAGGTGGTGTCCGGGTTGTGGCGACCATTTCTTCCTCAACAGTCTGCAGAAGGCAATGGCGGAGCTGGGAGTGCCTCCCTATGAGACGGCCGTTATCTCTGGTATCGGCTGTTCCAGTCGTCTGCCCTATTATGTCAATGCCTATGCCATGCAGACCATTCACGGGCGTGCTGCTGCCGTGGCAACGGGTACCAAGATTGTGAACCCGAAACTGACGGTGTGGCAGATCTCCGGAGACGGTGACGGACTCGCTATCGGCGGCAACCATTTCATCCACGCTATGCGCCGCAATATCGACTTGAATATGATATTGCTCAACAATCGTATCTATGGTCTCACGAAGGGCCAGTATTCTCCCACCTCACCCCGCGGCTTCGTCTCAAAGTCATCACCTTACGGCACAGTGGAAGATCCCTTCCGCCCGGCTGAGCTTTGCTTCGGTGCACGTGGTCACTTTTTCGCCCGCGCCGTGGCTAATGATGGCGATGCCACTGTCGCCATTCTTAAGGCTGCCTATCATCATAAAGGTGCTGCCGTGTGTGAGATTCTGCAGAACTGCATGATTTTCAACAATGGATGCTACGAACCTATTTATACTCGGGAAGGCCGAAAGAAAAACGCCATCTATGTACGTCAGGGACAGCCCTTGGTTTTCGGTGAGAATAACGAGTACGGACTGGTGCAGGAAGGCTTTGGTCTGAAAGTGGTGAAGATAGGTGAAGACGGATACACGCTTGATGACATTCTTATCCACGACGCCCATTGCGAGGACGACACCCTGCAATTGAAGCTTGCCATGATGGACAATGAGCACGGCTTCCCCGTGGCTCTCGGCGTCATACGAGATGTAGAGGCTCCCACCTACGATGAGGCTGTCAATGCGCAGATAGAAGAGGTGAAAGCGAAGAAACCTTACCACAACTTCATGGAACTTCTCGAAACTAATGATATATGGGAAGTGCAATGACATAAAAACTCGCCCGGAAAGTTCAATTCTTTCCGGGCGAGTTTTTTATTGCATAATGTGTAATCCATAATGTAAGATTATAATAATACGAATGCATTATGTATATTTATTAAAGCATGGTAAGTCTTATTGTTGACAAAGTGACTAATATGGCTTCATTGGAATTAGTTTGTTGTCAATAGGTTTTCTCAAAAACAATTAATGATTTTTCTTCTTCGTTTACTTGCCCGGGATTACCAAAATAGGGTTCAATGAATTTTTCTATGTATTTCATTGGCTGAAAGGAAAATAATTGGTAACTTTGCACCCGATTTAAAAATATGTATAACAATGTGGAAGAATTTGGCTGCTTGCAACCACACTAAAAAATGCTAAAACTGCAAAATCACCCTCAGATTTTACGGTACATTGGCATTTTCCACCTAAAACAATTAATGGAAAATGAGTTATTTGTTTTCATCCGAATCCGTATCGGAAGGACATCCTGACAAAGTCGCTGACCAGATTAGCGACATGATTCTTGATCAGTTTCTTGCTTACGACCCTAACGCGCACTGCGCCATCGAGTCCTTTGTTACCACCGGACAGGTGGTTATCATGGGTGAGGTGAAGTCGAAAGCCTACATCGACCTGCAGGCCATGGCTCGCGAGGCTATCCGTCGTATAGGCTATACCAAGCCGGAGTATCAGTTCGATGCTGACAGTTGCGGTATTCTCACCGCTATTCACGAGCAGAGTGGTGACATTGACCGCGGCGTTTCGCAGGCAAACGAAGAAGAACAAGGAGCAGGCGACCAGGGCATGATGTTCGGATACGCCACCAACGAGACCGACAATTACATGCCAGTGACTATCGATCTGGCTCATCTCATTATGCGCACCCTGGCCAACATCCGCAAGGAAGGCAAGGAAATGACTTATCTTCGTCCTGACGCAAAGAGTCAGGTCACCGTAGAATATAGCGATGATAACCAGCCTCTGCGTATAGACACAATCGTGGTGTCGACGCAGCACGACCCCTTCATCAAGCGGGCGGACGGTTCCGATGATGATGCCGCCATGCAGGCTCGGATAGCTCACGATGTGGAGACTATTCTCATGCCACGTGTGAAAGAACAGCTCAGCGATAGTGTGCTCCGCCTTTTCAATGATGATATTAAATATTATGTGAACCCCACTGGAAAATTCGTTATCGGAGGCCCCCACGGCGACACCGGCCTTACCGGTCGAAAGATTATCGTGGATACCTACGGAGGATGGGGTGCACACGGTGGTGGTGCTTTCTCGGGCAAGGACCCTTCAAAAGTGGACCGTTCAGCTACTTATATGGCTCGATATATTGCAAAAAACATGGTGGCAGCCGGCGTAAGCGACCGCATGCTCGTGCAACTTGCTTATGCCATCGGCGTTGCAGAGCCCGTAAGTGTTTATGTGAATACCTATGGCACCAGCCATGTGAAGCTCAGCGATGGGGACATAGCCCGAAAGGTGAAGGAACTCTTCGCTCTGAGACCCTACGATATCATTCGTACGCTGAATCTCCGTCAGCCCATATATTTCGAGACCGCCTCTTACGGACATGTGGGAAGAAAAAATGAGGTTGTGAAGAAAAACTTCCACAGCGATTACAATCTGCCACATGACAAGAAAGGGGTGGAGGTAGAGCTTTTCACCTGGGAAAAGACCGACCGTACGGACGATATCCGGCGAGCTTTCGGACTGTGACTTCCGACAGGCCGGATTCGAAACAACGTGGCCGGTTCTGTCTTGAAGGATGAAGAAAACCTTTATTATTAACGTGATAGCACAAAACGATACGATAGCGCAAGAGCAGGAGCCCGCGGTTCAGACCTACACCGTGCGCCACCACGCCAACGGCCAGCTCACACCGGCAGAAGTGTTGAGCTGGCTGCCCGCTTCTGCTACGCCTGCCCAACAGGATTCGGCTGTTCGAGCCAATATCAAGATACCGGAGGTGGACTGGAGTCAGCGTCCCAATCCTTTGTGCACACCGCAAACCAAGGCTGATGAGAGCTTTCTGAATGTAAATAGACCTCTCTATTACAGTAAGTCGCTCGTGCAGCCCGATTCTATCTATCGCCCGGAGTATGCCTCCTATGGAGAAGGAGTGGCCGGTGATCCCGTCCCTTACACCATAGCCGACGACAATCTCATCACCGGAGTGTTGTTGATTTGCTTCGTATTTGGCATGCTAGCCATTGCAAAGTCGGGTAGCGTCCTCGTCAAGCAGTTCAAAAATCTTTTTCGGGCACAAAGCCACCGGGACGATACCCTCAGCGAAACCAGTGGGGAGCTGCGTTTTCAGCTCTTCCTTGTACTGCAGACTTGTCTGCTTTTTTCCATTATTCTTTTCTTCTATGTGCAGTCCAGGCAAGGCGATGTCTTTGCTTATGAATATTATAAGGTGCTCGGTATCTTTACCGGAGCCTTTGCCGGCTATTTTGCCATCAAGAGCTTGCTGCAGGCTTGTGTCCAGTGGGTGTTCTTCGACAAACGACAGATAGAGCAGTTCGCCAAGTTTAATCTCTTTACCATGTCGCTGGAGGGTCTGGTCATTTTCCCCGCCGTGTTACTTCTCTCTTATTTTGATTTATCAGTCAATAGTGTAGCGATTTACGCTCTTGTGTGCGTCATTTTGATTAAGATTTTGAGCTTTTACAAGTCATACCTCATCTTTTTCAGTTTGGAGCACGGCTATTTGCAAAATATTTTGTACTTTTGTGCCCTCGAAATGATGCCATTAGGCTCATTCGGAGGTATTTTGGTTATGATAATCGATTATTTGAAAGTAAATCTATAAAGACAAGAAATGATTAAGAAGATCCTGATCTCACAACCTAGGCCCAGTAGTGAAAAGTCACCCTACTTTGACCTTGAGAAAGACTTTGGAGTAAAGCTTATCTTCCGTCCCTTCATTAAGGTGGAAGGCCTTACCCCAAAAGAGTTCAGACAGCAGAAAGTCAGTATCTTGAGCCATACTGCCATTGTCTTCACTTCGCGTCATGCCGTTGACCATTTCTTCGAGTTGGCTAAAGAACTGCGTCTGACCATTCCCGAAGACATGAAGTACTTTTGTGTCACCGAAACCATTTCTCTCTATACCCAGAAATACGTGCAGTACCGCAAGCGCAAGATGTTCTACACCAATACGGGAAAGATTGAGGACCTGCTGCCCATCATGGTGAAGCACAAGCAGGAAAAATACCTCGTGCCGATGAGCAACGTACACAATGACGATGTGAAGAAATTGCTCGACAGCAAGTCACTGCAACATACGGAATGTGTGATGTATCGCACGGTGAGCAATGACTTTACCGATGAAGAAATAAAGGGCTTCGACTACGATATGCTCATTTTCTCCACACCGGTAGGCGTACACTACCTGCTGAAGGCATTCCCGGATTTCAAACAGGGCGACCTGCGGATAGGCTGCTTCGGACCAGCCACTGCCAAGGCCGTAGGCGAGGCTAATCTAAGACTCGACCTCATGGCACCTACGAAGGAGTTTCCTTCGATGGTGGGAGCTCTGAGAGCATATCTGGAAAAAGAAAACAAGAAATAATTGGTATTACCCGCCACACTCTCAAAGAGGGAGCGCCTGCACAGCCGAAAGCTGATAGACACGCTCTTCAACGGCAACAAGAGTAAGGCTACGACCGTATTTCCCGTCCGTGCCGTTTTCATGCCGTTAGAGGACGACATGCCTTCTCAATTGTTGATTTCCGTGCCTAAGAGGCACTTCAAACGAGCCGTAAAGCGCAATAGAATCAAGCGGCTTGTGAGGGAAGCTTACAGACGGAACAAGGTGTTGCTGGACGGAAAGCATATAGCCTTGGCTTTTATCTGGATGAGCAATAGCATTCCTTCTGCGCAGGAGGTGGAACGTAAAATCGTTGCATTGCTTCATCGAATCAGTGAACAGACGGATGCCCGTGAACAAAGCCATGACCCGATAACGTTGATATGACGGTGAGGAAGATGCTTCATATGCTGAGCCATGCTATAGCATGGTTGTTGGTTCAACCGATTGTGTTCTACCAGAAGTTTATTACGCCCTACACACCGCCTTCCTGCCGTTTCACTCCTACTTGTTCAGAATACGCAAGACAGGCTATCCTTAAGCATGGTCCCGTGAAAGGACTGCTATTAGCCATTTGGCGCATCCTCAGATGCAATCCATGGGGCGGAAGCGGATACGACCCGGTGCCGTGAATAGAGAGTGTAGCGTGGAAATGTTGATTGATGTATCCTTGTAGTAAGAAGGAAAGACATTCGTCATCAAAGAAGGAAGATGACTGTGAAATAGCATCTTCAAAAATACAGAAACAAAAGAAACCATAGAAGAATGAAAAACTTTGTTGAAGAACTGAAATGGCGCGGCATGCTCGCTCAGATTATGCCGGGAACAGAAGAGTTCCTTATGAAAAATATGGTCTCCGGCTATCTTGGCACAGACCCCACGGCCGATTCGTTGCACATCGGCCACCTCTGCGGCATCATGATGCTGCGTCACTTCCAGCAGTGCGGACATAAACCATACCTCCTCATTGGAGGTGCAACGGGCATGATTGGCGACCCCTCCGGAAAGAGCCAGGAGCGCAACCTGCTCGACGCTGATACCCTCTACCATAACCAAGAGGCCATCAAGAAGCAGGTGAGCAAGTTCCTCGACTTCGATGGCAACGAACCGAACAAAGCAGAGTTGGTGAACAACTACGACTGGATGAAGGACTTCAGCTTCCTCGACTTCGCGCGTGAGGTGGGCAAACACATCACCGTAAACTACATGATGGCCAAGGAGAGTGTGCAGAAGCGTCTCAACGGAGAGGCTCGTGACGGACTCTCCTTTACGGAATTCACCTATCAGCTTCTGCAAGGTTACGACTTCCTCTACCAGTATCAGCACTATGGTGTGCGCCTGCAGATGGGCGGCAACGACCAGTGGGGCAACATGACCACCGGCACGGAACTCATCCGCCGCACGCTCGGACAGGACGCCGAGGCCTTCTGTCTGACTTGTCCTCTTATCACGAAGTCGGACGGAAAGAAGTTCGGAAAGACCGAGAGCGGCAATGTTTGGCTCGACCGTAATCGCACCACCCCCTACGCCTTCTACCAGTTCTGGCTCAATGTGAGCGACGAGGATGCCGAGCGTTACATTAAGATATTCACCAGTCTCGACCGTGAGACCATCAATGGACTCGTGGAAGAACACAAGCAGGATCCCGGTCGTCGCATACTGCAGAAACGACTGGCTGAGGAAGTAACTGTCATGGTACATTCCAAGGAAGATCTGGACATGGCGATAGCTGCCAGCAACATTCTCTTCGGCAAAGCCACCAAAGACAGTTTGGCTCAACTCGATGAGGCTACACTCAACGATGTATTCAAGGACGTGCCCCACTTCGAACTGCCTAAGGAGCAACTCGGCGGAAAAGCCGTCGACCTGTTCTGTCAGGATGGATGGGATATCTTCCCCAGCAAAGGTGAGATGCGCAAGCTCGTGAAGGGTAACGGCGTGAGCCTCAATAAAGAGAAACTTACCGCTTTTGACCAGATTATTACCACCGACGACCTTATCGACGGCAAGTATCTTCTCGTACAGCGCGGCAAGAAGAACTATTATCTCATTACGGTGAAATAACAGGCTGTTACCTCGTCTCTTACAGGTTCACTTTTGACAGACAGGCTCTTATAAGGCAGGTATATCGGAAAGCAAAAAAGTGAAGAGACGAGTAACGTTCTGAATAATAAAAAATTTTGGGAAAACTTGCAGGGTTAAAGAATTTGTATTAACTTTGCAGCACAACTATGTTTGGACCATGGTGTAATGGTAACACTACAGGTTTTGGTTCTGTCATTCCCGGTTCGAATCCGAGTGGTCCAACACTTTTAAAGGCCGACTTGCTTTCATGCAGGTCGGTCTTTTTTAGTTTTCATTAATGGCATCTTTCAGAATGAATATATGAAAACACGGCGATATAAATCTAAACCGTATCAAGTGAAAACGGAACTCTTAACAATGAGCTGTTTTCGGAAGTAAGTTAAAAACGGAACAAAAACGAATTATGTTTACTTAATGCAGAATGACAGATTTTCTTATCCGTTGGTTTATAACATCTTAAAGATTTTTCTGTTTACTATTTGATTACTCTTGGCTTTTACCAGCTTTATTGCTATTCGGTCAAAAAAGTTAACTTTGTATTCGGATTTCAAGTCTTCACTTTTCAAAGACTCGAAGTACATCACTTTGGCTTGGCTATTTTAGAAGTATATTTTTAAATCATATTATTACCGGACAGTAATGATTAAGACCTTATTTTGTTCATCAAATTTGATTTGTTGTCTTGAAAAATCCAGTACAATCAAAAATAAAACAGCTGTCGTGGTTTACCACGGCAGCTGTTTTTGCAAATGTAAGAGTATATTAATACTCGTAGTAAGGTGATTTTATTTAGCAGAAAGGTGCAAACCAGTTTGAAGGTTTAGCACTTATGTGTCATGATGTTGAGCACCATATCGTCGGTCGCGCACATTGCGTCCTTGCCGATGACAGTGAGGTTGCGAATACTCTTGTCCACGTCTTCGTCAATGATGCCTTCGGCAGCCGTCACGTGCTTGCCTTCACGGGCAAGAAGGGCGGAGAGAAGAGCGGTGGAGACTCCGGAGCATATCTTGAGTGAACAACTGGGCTTGGCTCCGTCACAAATCATTCCGGTAAGGTTGGCAATCATGTTTTTCACTGCGTGGCAAATATCCTGATAATCGCCGCCCATGAGATAGGTGATACCGCAACTCGAACCGATGCTGGCCACCACGCATCCGCAGAGAGCACTGAGTCGTCCCAGACTCTGCTTGATGTAGATGGCAGTAAGATGACTGAGTGTGAGTGCACGGATGAGTTCTTCTTCCGTATTTTCGTTCTCCTGTGCATAGACAGCCACAGGATTGGTGGCACAGATACCCTGGTTGCCCGAACCACTGTTGCTCATCACCGGTATCATGGCCCCACCCATGCGGGCGTCGCAGGCAGAGGCGGTACTGGAAATGATGTGCGAGAAGATGGTGTTTCCGAAAATACCGTGGCTCAAGGGGCGTTCCATGGTCTTGCCGAGGCAGTGCCCGTAGTTGCCTTTCATGCTCTCGGCAGCCGCCTTCATGTTGTAGTCGCGTGTTGAGAGGATGAACCGCAGTTGTTCCACGGGTGTTGTCATGGCAAATTCCCAAACCGTCTTGAGGTTTAGGCACACTTCCTCATCGTCTTCTTCGTTTTGTTTTCCGTTTCTGTGGTCAAAGTTCACCTTTCCGTTCTTCGCTTCATAGACAAACCGCGTATGTCCGCCGGCAATGATGGCCGTGGCAGAGTCGTTGCCCTCCTGACAGGTTACCTCTATGTAGAGTTTCTCCCGGATGCCCTGTTTTAGTTGAATGTCGATATGCTTTGGGTCTGCGATGAAGTCCTTGCCTTCCTGCAATGTATCGGGAGTGAGGTCCTTGATGACTTCCAGTTGATATTCTGATTTTCCCACAATGGCACCAAGGGCGACTGCGATGGGCAAACCAATCATGCCCGTTCCAGGGATTCCCACACCCATGGCGTTCTTCAGCATATTGGCACTTAGTTTCACGTCAATGTGGCTGGGACGACGTCCTAACAGTTCTGTGGCCCGTGCCGTACAGAGAGCCACAGCCATAGGTTCCGTACATCCTACCGCCGGCACCACCTCCCTATGTATGAGTTGGAGGATACAGTCTATTTGTTTTTGTTCAAGCATTTTGATTAAAGGTTAGTTGTGTCAAAGCAGAAGAGTTCTCCTCTCCAGCCATGCGAAGATGGGCGGAACAAGAAGAACTCTTTTGTATTTGCCATATAATATTGTTTTTCCAGTCTGTTTCCTGTAGACATGGCGTTATTTCTTGTAGGCGTTAAGGCCTTTGTTCAGGAAATCGAGGTAGGCGGGCACGTCTTCTTTGTAACCATAGCTGCCTGTAAGCGGGTTACCCTCGTTGTCCACTGCCACGTAGAAAGGCTGTGCATTGGCTCCGAACTTATGGCTCTGCAGATAACTCCACTTGTCGCCGATAGTGCGTAGCGTGCGCTTCTGTCCGTTGTCGGTCACTTCGATAGGTTCGGGTAATGGCGTCTTGTCGTCCACGAAGAGTGAGATGAGTACATAGTCCTTCTCCAGTTTGTCAGCCACCTGCGGATCAGTCCAGACAGCAGCCTCCATCTTACGGCAGTTCACACAGCCGAATCCTGTGAAGTCTATCAGTACGGGCTTTCCTTGTGCCTTGGCGGCTGCCATTCCCTCCTCATAGTTCTTGTAATGAGCTTCTACGGTCTTTGTGTTGAGGTTGAAGTCCTGGGTGTTGATGGGTGGAGCGAAGGCACTGACTGCCTTACAGGGAGCACCCCAGAGTCCCGGCACCATATAGATGGCGAAGGCAATGGAGCAGAGACCGAGCATGATGGCGGGTACCGGCATCGGTTTATTGATGTTGCCGCCCACCTCGTCGCTCTGGAACTTCAGCCAGCCGATGAGATAGCAGCCCAGGGCAAGGAAGATGACAATCCAGAGGGAAAGGAATACCTCGCGGTCCAGAATATGCCAGCCGTAGGCCAGGTCGGCCACGGAAAGGAATTTCAGCGAGAAGGCAAGCTCTATGAAGCCGAGCACCACTTTAATCTGGTTCATCCATGCTCCGCTCTTGGGCGACCGCTTCATCAGAGTGGGGAACAAGGCAAAGAGGGTGAAGGGAATGGCGAGGGCGAGGGCAAAGCCAAACATACCTACGGCCGGTCCGACCCAGTTGCCGGAGGTCACTGTCTCTACGAGAAGCAGTCCGATGATAGGTGCAGTGCAGGAGAAACTGACCAGTACGAGGGTGAAGGCCATCAAGAAGATGGAGATGAGACCTGTGGCCTGACTGGCCTTGTTGTCTACGGAGTTTGCCCAGCTGTCGGGGAGTTTTATCTCAAACCATCCGAAGAAGCTGACGGCGAATATCACCAACAGCAGGAATAAGAAGATGTTGAACACTGCGTTGGTGGAGAGAGCGTTGAGGGTGCTGGGGCCGAAAATGGCAGTGACGAGCAATCCCAGTCCGAGATAGATTACGACAATGGAGATGCCATAAGTTACGGCATCGCGTATACCTTTCTTCTTATCGTCCTTAGCGCGTTTGAGGAAGAAGCTCACAGTCATTGGGATGATGGGCCAGATGCACGGCATGACGAGGGCGAGCAGACCGCCCACAAAGCCCATAAGGAAGATGTATAACAGTGAGTGGTCGGCAATGTCACCGGCTTCGCCCAGTTGTTGCAGTTGCTTCACCACAGGGCGCCACAGCAGGTCCTTGTCGGCTGCGGAGAGAGAGGCTGTTGCTGCTGCAGCCACCTTGGCGGCACTGTCAGCTTTTATCTTGGCCAGACTGTCGGCACGTAACTGTGCCAGGGCTTCGGCGGCCTGTGGGTCGCCTTGCTGAGCTTCGAGCATGAGCTGTTGCTCTTCGGCACTCATCTTGGCCTGGTCGGCTCCTTTGGCGGCACCGGTCTTGGTTGTTGCAGCAACGGCAGGTGACTTACCGCTCTTCTTGAAGTCTACGGAAGTGGGCGGCATGCAATTCTGGTCGTTGCATGCACCATATTCCAGATAAGCATCGATGGTGTAGTTAGGTTTTGTGAACTTCACCTTCTGTATGAATTTCACGCTTCCCTCGAAATAGCGGAGCTTCATGCCGAAGAGTTGGTCGAACTGTGATATTTCGTGCCCCACGGCTTTGAGTTTGCCCACGAGTTCCACACCGTCAAGCTTGTTGGCATGGAAGGTTGCTGAAATCGGACCGTCGTTACCCAGGTCGGTAGAGTAGACGTGCCATCCATTCTGGATGGAGCCGCTGAAGACAATCTCTGCTTCAGCCGAGCCGTCGGTCTTCAGCGAAGTGGAGAACTTCACGGGATTAAGCATCTGCGCCTGAGCCATGACGGCTACAAAAAGCAGCAGCAATGAAGAAAGCATCTTTTTCATTTATAAGAATCTTCTTTTGGTTTTCTCTCTAACAATAAGCGTGAGCCTATTTGGTCACTAATTTACAATAATTACGTAAAAAATCGAGATTAGGGTACAAAAAACTAATATTTATTTGATTTTTTAACGGTTGGGTCGGTGCCAAGATGCCTTTCGTTCTATTTAAAAGACCTTCTGTCTGACTTGACGTCGAAACATTTTAATTGGTAATTTGTCATTTAAAATTACTATTACAAACGTAAAGAAACCGTTGGAGACACCTTAGGGTGATTGAGATAATATATAATATAGTATATAGTATATAATAAAAGGTATAGTTGATACATATGAAGATAGGGATTGCTTTGAATTTCGGATAATGGCAAAAAGTTTGCTGAGGTTGATTTTTATCTTCGTTTCTATAGAATTTATTCAGAATATTGTTGTAATTTTGCAAAAATAGAGAAATCCATAGGAACATGAACATCGCAAAACGCATTAACGAGGAAACGCTGTGGCTGCTGTTGCTCTGTCTGGCAGCCTTCTTCATCAACAACAGTGCCCTTCCAACGGACATTATGGAGACGCGTAATATTGTCACCGCACGAGAAATAGTGGCTGACGGCAACTGGCTCATACCGACGATGAACGGGGAGCTGCGCATTGCCAAGCCGCCGTTGCCTACATGGATTGCCGCCGTGGTGGAAACGCTCAATCCCCGTGACCTCAGCTCTCAACGGTCTGCAGCCGGTCTTGTTGCCGTGATGTGGACTTATTTCCTCTATGCCACGGCTTTCTATCTTTCTCGACGACGCGATTATGCTCGTATTGCCACCATCATATTCCTTACCTGCTATAACGTGATTCTCATGGGACGCAGTGCAACGTGGGATATCTACTGCCATGCATTTATGATGGGTGGCATCTATTATCTCATGCGTCTGCTCTATGATGAACGTTACTACCCCAATCCTCGACCATGGAAAAATGGCATATTGGCTGGTGTGATGATGGGTCTTTCGTTCATGAGCAAGGGTCCTGTGTCTTTCTATGCCCTGCTCTTGCCATTCCTCATTGCCATGCTTTATACCGTGCGTCCGACCATGCGTGGCAAGTGGGGACCGGTAGCCGTAATGGTGCTCATCTGTCTGGTGTTAAGCAGCTGGTGGTATATCGTGCTGTGGCTGGCCTATCCCGACCTCGTGGAACAGGTGATACACAAGGAGAGCAGTTCCTGGATTAACCACAATGTGCGTCCTTGGTACTATTACTGGCGTTTCTTCTCCGAGGAAGGTGCTTGGGGATTGTTGTTGCTGGCAGCTCTTGCCGTGCCTTATTGGCGCAAGCGGGTACCTGAGCCAAGACAGTATGTAGGTTCAGTGATTGTTCTCGTAGTCACGCTCGTGCTGCTTTCTATCATGCCTGAAAAGAAAATGCGCTATCTGCTGCCTCTCAATGTGTCGGTGGCTTATGTAGTGGCTCATATTATTCTTTATTATAAGGATCGGCATCTTTGGGACAAATTCGCCCACGGACTTTATGTCGTCAATGGTGCAGTACTCACCATTGTGATGCTGGCCATGCCTGTACTGGTGCACATTTTTGTTTACAAGCGCGGCATCATCGACCACGGCACTGCTGTCGTTATTGATGTAATTTGCCTTGGTATCGCTTACTATCTGGTACGCAACATCCGCCTTCGTCACATTGTGAACATTGTGAACAGTGTGGCCTTGCTTTTTCTCGTAGCCGAATGTTTCATGATAGGTTCCATCGGTCAGTCGTTTACCAATCCCGACCGTCACAGCATCAAGCAGGTGGCGCGTCAAGACAGCATCAAGCCTTATCCTTTCTACCATTCTGATAGGGAGCCCCTGCGCATAGAGCTGGTCTATCAGGCCGGCAAGAAGATTTTGCCTCTCAATCTTCACGATGCCAAGACCTTGCAAAAGGCAGCTCCTTGTGTACTCGTCACCCGCAAGCCCCTTGCACAGGAAATTCCCGCTCCTGTCCTGGCTAAATTCGATACCCTTAAGGTAGACTTCTGCGATGACAACATTCATCCTAAGTCAGACAAGCACTACAAAGCGGATTTCCTCAATCAAATCAGTATCATCAGAGAAAAGAGATAGATTTTCAATTCAAAATTCAAAATTGGTTCGCGCGAAGAGAAAAGCAATACTTTCCAATTCAAAATTGGCTGGCGCAGAACGTTGTCTGGTATCCCTCTAACTTCTGAAAGATGAAGCTATCGCTCCCGACAGACCATTTGAAACATAACTCCAAAGAATAATCAATGAACAAGACAACCAATTACGATTTCACGATTATCGTGCCCATCTATAATGAGGAGGACAACATGCAACAGCTGGAAAAGGCTTTGGCTGACTATCTGCCGAAAGCACCCTTGCATAGTTGTGTACTATTTATCAACGATGGTTCACGCGACGGCAGTCTGAAGCTTATTCAGGATGCTTGTCGGCGACAACCTGATTTCTACTATATCTCCTCCGACGAGAATCATGGACTGAGTACAGCCATGAAGGCCGGAATCGACACCGTGGAAAGTCGTTATATAGGATATATTGACGGTGACTTGCAGACTCATCCGGAGGATTTCAACCTGTTGCTCAATGCCATAGACGGCTATCAGCTTGTGGCCGGAATCCGTGCTAATCGGAAAGACTCCTGGTTCAAACGGTGCCAGTCTAAGATAGCCAATGGTTTTCGCCGCAAGATGACAGGTGATACGGCTACTGATACAGGATGTCCGCTCAAGGTGATGGAAACGAGCTACGCTAAGCAACTGCCCTTTTTCGACGGTATGCACCGATTCCTGCCTGCTTTGATGATGCTCGTAGGAGGAAAGTTCAAGGAGATGCCTGTGCATCATTATCCGCGAACTGCCGGACAGTCGAAATATCATCTCTGGAACAGACTGAAGGGCCCGTTCATCGACTGCTTTGCCTATCGATGGATGCGCAAGCGTTACATCCGTTATCACATTGACACTACGAATCTGAATAGCTGACTGTCTTACCCATGCAGAGTTCACTTTTCGTCTATGCCATTGGCTTTCTTGCCCAAGGCTTTTTCTCGGCCCGCATACTCATCCAATGGGTTCTCTCCGAGCGAGCTCGTCATATTGTGTCTCCCAATCTCTATTGGGTGTGCAGTTTGATAGGCAGCATTCTGCTTTTCAGCTACGGCTGGATGCGTGATGACTTTTCCATCATCCTCGGGCAGTTGATTTCCTATTATATTTATATCTGGAACCTGAACATCAAGGGTATATGGCGCAAGTTGCCTAAATTGCTTGCAGTGGCTCTGGCGGCACTTCCCGTCGTAGCCATTGCCACAATGGTGGAGGAAGCTGGCGTGTTTTTCGATCGCTTTTTCCGCAATGAAGATGTGCCTCTGTGGTTGTTGATATACGGTTCGGCCGGACAAATCATTTTCACCATTCGATTTATTTATCAGTGGTATTACAGCTATCGTCGCCACGCTTCCCTGTTGCCTGTAGGATTTTGGATAATTAGTCTGGTGGGCTCTGGTATCATTGTGAGCTACGGTATTTTCCGACTCGACCCTGTACTGATTCTCGGTCAGTCGGTAGGTTTCATTGCCTATACGAGGAATATCATTATCGGCAAAAAACAAAAAGCCAATGTCTGACAAACAAAAAGCCAATGCATCAATGCATTGGCTTTTTGTTTGTCAGAGGTTCTGTTGCCTGGGATAATCTGGACAGTCCGGGATGTAGCCACATTGGCTCATCCGGCGTAACCTCCTGTAGAACGACCGGAAATTGCTTCCGTCAGGAACTATAGCCGTCGAAGTTCTTTATCCATTCTGCAAATTTCCTTATTCCCACTTCCAATGGGGTTGAGGCCTTGTAGCCCACAGCTTGCTCCAGTTTGGTGGTGTCGGCATAAGTGATGGGTACGTCGCCTTTCTGCATGGGCAGCATCTGTAATTGTGCTTCCTTTCCTAAAGCTTGCTCCAGCAGACGGATAAAGTCCATCAGTTGCACGGGATGACCGCATCCGATGTTGAAGATATCGGAGGGGACGTCACCCTCTGGAATTTTGTCAATGATGCGTACTACGCCTTCCACGATATCGTCGATGTATGTAAAGTCGCGTTGCATGTCACCGTGGTTGAACACGCGGATGGGTTGTCCGTGCATAATGGCTTTGGAGAACAGCATGGGTGCCATGTCGGGACGTCCCCAGGGACCGTAAACCGTAAAGAAGCGAAGACCGGTGGTGGGCAGTTTGTAAAGGTGACTGTAGACATTGGCCATCTGTTCGTCGGCTTTCTTGGTGGCAGCATAGAGCGATACCTGGTTGTCCACGCGGTCGTTCTCGGAAAAGGGTGTCTTTGTGTTCCCACCGTAGACGGAACTGGACGAGGCATAGACGAAATGCCGGACAGGCCAGCGTCGTGCGCATTCCAGCAGGTTGACGAATCCCAGTACATTGCTGTGAACGTAGGCGTAGGGATTTTCGATGGAATAGCGTACTCCGGCTTGTGCTGCCAGATTCACGGTAACGTCGAAATGATGTGCGGCGAACAGCTCTTCCAGCCTTTCTTTGTCTTCCAAATCCATTCGGACGAATTGGTAGCCGTCGTAAAGGCTGCTCTGCACGACATGACCCTGAACAATGAGTTCTTCATCAATGCCACATTCTTTCAGTCGTGCGTGTTTCAAGCTGACGGGATAGTAGTCGTTGAGGTTGTCAATGCCCACCACCTCGTATCCTTTCTTCATCAATGCCTTGACAAGATGAAAGCCGATGAAGCCGGCGGCTCCCGTTACAAGTATTTTCATTGGATGTATCTGTTAGCGTCTCTTTTTAGATGTGTTCTGTGTTTTATGAATTCCTTGTTGGGCGGATTCATTCTTTTCAATCGAATTAATAGAACCTCCCTTTATTTTATTTTGAGCAATTGTTCGTATTCTTTCTTTGTGATACGCATGAAAGATCCGTGTTGCGGTCCGGTTACTCCCTGGATGTCAACGGGGTCGTGGAAATTGCGCAGGTTCGCATCGGCCTTGCAAATGCGATAGTGCTTGGGATGGTCGCTGTACTGAATGTAGGCAACGCGCCATGTGGAATCACCGATGAGCTGGAAGGCACTGGAGCCCTCACACTTCTTTGTTCCTTCGAAACTTACAAAGTCATCCTCCACAGGCTCTCCCCATCCGTAGGTGAGATGATCGGACGTGGCAGTATAGATGCCGGGCTTGCCACCCTCTTTCTTGATGAGCAGATGATATTTGCCGTCGGCAAGCAAGTTGATGTCTGCATCGATGGTGGCATACCCCCAGTCGAACAACAGTTTCGGGGTGGTTATTTTTTGAAAGTCTTTCGTGGCGTAGCTGTAGTACATTCGGTCGTATTTCTCTTCTGCTCTGTTGAGCATGGAAAAATAAATCATGTATCCGCCTTTTTCCCCGTTGCTCCAACGGTAATCGGGATCCCAGAAAATTTGCGGAGCCCACACTCGGTTTACCGTTGCCCAGTTGCGGTAGGGCTGTGGAGCCGTGGCGCCGTCGCAGAAGATAGAGGGACCTTTGCGGAAATCTAAGGTCACCGACTGCCAGTCGACGAGGTTCTTGCTTCGCAGCAGGTCTATACCGTAGTTGTCCCATTTGTGCGATTTTGCCACGCACATGTCTGTGGTCACCATCACGTATCCTTTCTTGTTATAGGCACGGGTGATATAGGCGTCGCGCGTACCGCCTTCGATGCGTGCGTGCACCTTGGGGTCGAATATGGGTTGTCCGCCCTTGATGTCGGTGTAATGGTATCCGTCGCGACTTACGGCGTAGGCCGTCCATTCGCCCAGATCGCTCATGTGGCAGTAGAGATAACCGTAATCACCCTTGACGGGATTCTGCGCCTGCACGCCGGTCGGCAAAAATGCTGAGAGTGCTATGAGAACATTAGGAATGTATTTCCTGATAGTCGGTAGAAAAAAGGATGTTTTGGCATTCATGGGTTGTGATAGAATTTAATGACATTGCAAATTTACCCATTTTATATCAAGGAATAGATTTCTGAACGAAATATTTTGCCGTGACAGAGTAAAAAAGAAAAAGAATGGGTAATTTTGCATAATGGATAAATTGGTTCTTGCAACTGGTGTTTCCGGTGCGCTACACATTATTATATAGACACAACTATAGACACAACGACGATATTATCGATACAACGATGGAAAATCCCTATTTCAAATCCTATCCTCACCTGATGGAGGGAAAGAAGATTATGTATAATCACGGTTTCGGTTCGGCGGCTTCGTCGGGCACGGTGTCGCTCATCCGTCAGACTTTTCCCAATGCCTCGGTGGTGGCTTTCGACATTCCGCTGCATCCTGCGGAGGGTTTTGCCCTGTTGCAACAGAAGGTAGATGAGGAATGTCCCGACCTTATCCTCGGCACTTCCATGGGTGGTATGTATACGGAGATGCTCTATGGAGTGGACCGTATTTGCGTAAATCCCGCCTTTCAGATGGCCCAGACCATGAAAGAGCATGGCATGACGGGTAAGCAGACGTGGCAGAATCCACGACAAGACGGAGAAAAGGAGTTCATTGTGACGAAGGCCTTGGAAAAGGAATATGCTGAGATGACCGACCAATGCTTTGCCCGGCTTGAGGCAATGACTGCCGAGGAAAAGGCTCGTGAACAGCAGCGGGTGTGGGGACTCTTTGGCGATGAGGACGAGGTAGTACACACGTTCGACTTGTTCTGCAGTCATTACACGCAGGCCGCTCACTTCCATGGAGGTCACCGGATGGATAACAAGAGCTTCCTCAACGGCGTGGTTCCTGTGATAAGATGGATAGACGACAGACAGGAGGGACGTGAACGTCCCATTGTTTATATCGATGCCTCTGCGTTGGCTGACAGCTACGGCAAGCCGAAGTCGAGTCTGAAAAAGGCTTTCGATATGCTGATAGAGACCTATCAGGTATATATAGTTTGTCCGGCGCCCACCAATCGGCACGGGGATTTGGATGATTGGGGCTCATGGTGTGAAAAATATCTTTCTACGGCAGCTCACGACCATGTCATCTATGTCAATCGTAAGTCTTTGCTGTATGGCGATTATTTCATAGACTGTAATCCCAGCTCCGAATTCATGGGAACGGAAATCGAATTGGGCTCCGATGAATTTAAAACTTGGGAAGAGGTTATCACGTTTTTCGAAAGACTGGGAGGACAGTGATAAACTCTTAATTGGTTTTTCGGCGAAGTCAAACAGCAGCTTCCGGTCGAGATTCTCAGCTGAAAGCCGTATGAAAAAGGCGCGTCTTAAAGGTTCATTCAGACCCTTTAAGGCGCGCCTTAATTTTATTGCTCAATGCA
>JBMNUW010000017.1:0-30031 GCA_050946475.1 Prevotella sp. | reverse complement strand
ATATTGGTGCAAAAACAGCATAGTGAAGAAGCAAGAGATATCGGTGCGAATAATTTTTCACTGCGCAGCCCAATTATGAATTATGAATTGTGAATTAATATTGTCACTGCGCAGCCAATTATGAATTTTGAATTGATAAATCCTCTTGCTGAAAATAAAACTCCGTTTGGCTAAATCGAAACGTTTGTCGAAAGTAAATCGCGATTCGTTGAAATAATTTTGTAACATCCTTTTCAAACCATATCTTTGCACAAAAATTTGACGACCCGATGACTTTGGCACTGCAACAAGCCTACGGAATTGCCGCCCAAAATAAAAAAATCTAAACAATTAACAATGGAAGAAAGTCCGGTAAGAAAACCGGCAGGTCACTCAACCTTCCTTCCCCCAACAACACAAAGGTATGACGTACAATGGACTATCAAACTACGCGCCCATCACGCTGGCGGAAATGAGCGCCATCAGATTAATGAACAGGACGGACACGAAATTTGTTACTACCACCCGCCAACTGGAACGACTGCTCGACATGGCCGCCTCGCAATACCGCGTACAAGAAGTGAACGGCAAGCGGGTGGCACCTTACTACACCGTCTATTTCGACACTCCTGACCACGACATGTATGTACGTCACGAGTCGGGAAGAGCCTCACGAAAGAAACTGCGCATCAGAAGTTACGTGGACTCACAACTGAATTTCCTGGAGGTGAAAACAAAGGACAATCACGGAAAGACATCGAAGAAACGTATCAAGGTGGAAGACTTCGACCCACGGAATCCCGACCTGCATTTCATCGATGAACATTACAACACCGACATTGAGGTGACGGAGTTCCTGAACAGGATGCTGCCCTACAAGACCGAAAGCCTCAAGCCTATGCTGGAAAACAGATTTGAACGCATTACTCTGGTAAACAAGCAGAAAACAGAACGACTCACCATCGACACCAACTTGATGCTAAGAAACGTGGAGACTCACGAGAAGACAGGACTACCTCACGTGGCCATCATTGAGCTGAAACGCGACGGACTGCAACCCAGCCCCATCCTGGAACTGCTGCGAGATCTGCGCATCAAGCAGATGGGATTCAGCAAATATTGCATAGGAATGGCGCTGACTAATGAGGGCCTGAGATCCAACAGACTAAAGCAACGTATACATAACATCATCAAATTAGAACAACAATGAACAGTTTCTTTCATCTATCACAAATCTACACGGAAATGCTTTGGCGTTTTGTGATTTGCATGGTCACCATCTGGATCATCGTAGATCGCCTGTATTTCCGCAAGAGTCACCGGCGTGACTTCTATTTCACCTTCATGCTCATTGCCGTCGCTATCTTTTTCCTCGTGTTCTTCATGATTTTCATCCTTGAGGACCTGAAAGCAAAGACCAGCATTGGTATCGGCATCGGCCTCTTCGGCATTTTCTCCATCATGCGCTACCGCACCGATTCCATGCCCGTGAGAGAAATGACCTACCTCTTCTCCATTATCTCGCTGTCCGTGGTCAACGCCATAGCCGACACCCACGCACTCCTTGAGTTGATACTGACCAACGCCATTTTCATATTTGCCATCTGGTTGTGCGAGCGGATGCTCAGACAAGAGCCGTACAAGCTCGTCCAGTATGACCGAATCAGTCTCATCGTACCAGAACGCAGAGATGAACTAATAGCAGACTTAAAGGAACGACTCGGACTGAACGTCACTCATGTAGAAATAGGTGGTTCCGACCTTCTGCGCGACATGACAGTAATCAAAGTGTACTACCGAACGGACGGAAACGACGAAGCACTCGACAAGAAAACAAAACTGAATGCAACCGAAATGGTTGAGGGATGAGGGCAATTCATAATTCAAAATTCAAAATTCAAAATTCAAAATTGGATGCGCGTCAGATTGGCAATTCATAATTCAAAATTCAAAATTGGATGCGCGTCAGATTGGCAATTCATAATTCATAATTCAAAATTGGATGCGCGGTATACGGTAATAGGATTCTGACACAACGATAGCATTTGCAGGGTTGCCGGCACCCCCTTCGGTTCCCCCGTTATCGTGGGACAGAAATGTGCCGGTCCTCCAACCAAACTTACGACACTTCGCGGCTGGGATACCATCACATTTCTGTCCCCGATATACGGGGAAAACGAAGGGAGACCGCCGACCTGGCAATACAAATATACGATAAAGTACAAAACTTTTAGAGAGATGTAAAAACATTCATTATTTCACGCCCAACATGAAGAAACATTGTTATTTAATGTTCATGTAGCGGCTAATCATCTACACAAGTTGAATTAACCATCAATCATCTTTAAACACGAATCACATGAAAAAGAGACTTTGCATCCTGGCCATCGCACTGGTCACCACAGGGACCGTATTGGCACAAGACAACGACTTCGGTATCTGGACCAACATAGGAGCTGAAAAGAAACTCGGGAATTGGGGAATAGGCCTTGAAGCCGAATACCGAACACGCGACAACAGCGGCACCTCCGACCGATGGAGTTGGGGACTGAAGGGAAGCTATAAGCTGAACAAATACGTGAAGTTTGACGCCGGTTATACCCTGCTTTACGACAATAATCACAAGCTGACTTATCATGACGACGGCAGCATCAACAAGGAGGCTAACTTCTGGGGCTTACGCCACCGTGTGTTCGCATCGGTAACCGGTTCATACAAAGTAAACAACTGGACATTCTCACTCAGAGAGCGCTGGCAATATACCTACCGGCCGGAAAAGACCATCAGCGAACGCTATGACTACGACCAGGAAGACTACGACGGCGAGCCCAAGACTTATTCGGGAAAAGGCAAGAATGTATTAAGAAGCCGACTGCAGGCAGCCTATTCCATCGGAAAAACGGGACTGGAGCCTTACGCTAACGTAGAATTATACAATTCCTGGGGCATCGACAAGGTACGCTATACGGCAGGAATCGAATGGGATATCAACAAGCACCATGAAGTGGAACTGTATTACCGCTATCAGGACCCGCACGATTCCGACGAGTCAAAAATTCACATCCTGGGACTGGGCTACCAGTTCAAGTTCTAAATAGTATTACGCAAATTAAGCCCCCTCAGAGTAAAATCCGAGGGGGAGCTTGCTTAATAAAAATGGCATTTAGTTGAAAAAAAATATTTTTCTAGTTATTTTTTATTATATTTGCGCACGAGAGAGGTGCTAATCTTTACAGATTTTCAAATTATCTTATTAAGAATAGTCTATCCCTGCAATCACTCTTTTACTTCAACACTTAAAACCCAACGTTCAAATAAACAAAGTATTCACCAAAAATTAAATGTTGCATGAAGAAGATCTCTACTCTATTATTGTGTGTGGCCCTAAGCCTGCCGATAATGGCCGATGACTATTCCTACTTAAATGTCAAGTCGGCCGACGGCACAGTGACCTCACTAAGTGTCACCAACTTAAAAATCACTTTTTCTAACGGAAAACTGGTGGCTACCAACGATTCCGGTACGACGAGTCTGACGCTTTCCGACCTCTCACAGATGTATTTCTCGAACACCTCTACAGGTATCGACAACGTGACAGATGAGACTGCTGACGAAGCCGTTACAGCCTACACGATTGCCGGTCAAAAGGTGGGCGAATACAAGAATGCCACAGAAGCCACTCAACAGCTGCCCCAAGGCGCTTATCTGTTGAAATCGAAGTCTCAAACCCTTAAAGTTCTTGTGCCATGAGAAAGTTTTACGCACTGGCCCTTCTCTTGGGCCTCAGCACCGCCAACGCCGTGGCGCAGACATTAAATGTGGTGGTGGGAAATGTAACTTATGCTGTGCCCGCCTCTGAAGCTGGAACAATGACTTACAGCGACGGCACTTCCCTGACTATTCTGAACAAGACCTTTTCCATCAGCGACATCGACAATATCTATGTGGACGACACAGAGGTAACCGACGATGCCGTAACGGTGACTTACAACGGTACCTCCGCCTCCGTGGTGGTAGCCGGCAACGTGATGCAGTATCTCACCGTGAACGTGACGGATGCCAACGTGAGCATCCTGCAGAGCGAGGACCTCGCCGAGGAAATCAACTACACGCTGACAGGAACCTCAACGGACGGTTCATTCTATATGGACGGCGATTATAAGGCCACCCTTACACTGAGCGACCTCACACTTACAAGTGCTGACAGTGCCGCCATCAATATTGAGAACGGCAAGCGCATTGCCATCGACGTGGAGGGAACCAACACCTTAGCCGATGCTTCCGACGGTGACCAAAAGGCTTGCTTCATGGTCAATGGACACAGCGAGTTCACCGGAAGCGGTTCACTCTCCATCACCGGCAATACTAAGCATGGCTTCTGGGGTGACGAGTATGTTCAGTTGAAAAAGACGTTCACCGGCTCTATCACCATTGCCAGTGCCGTGAAAGACGGAATGAGCATCAACCAATACTTCGAAATGAACAACGGTACCGTGACCGTGACGGGAACGGGTGACGACGGCATCCAAGTGGAGACCACCGATGACACCGATGACGACTATAACGGACAAGTGATGCTCAACGGCGGAACGCTCAATGTCACCGTTTCGGCTGAGGACGTGAAGGCAGTGAAGTGCGACAGTGCCATGACCATCACCGACGATGCCGGCTACAGCACCACGGTGAACATCACCTGCGAATCGAGTGCCTATGCTGCTAAGGGTCTGAAGAGTGGTGGCGACATGACCATCACGGGCGGAACCTTCAACATTTCCACTGCCGGCAAGGGCGTTTGGGACGATGACGACTCCTCCGCTTCTGCCTGTGCAGCACTCAAGTCCGACGGCAACATGGCTATCAGCGGAGGTACCTTCACACTGACAGCAACCGGTTCCGGCGGCAAGGGCATCAACGCTGACGGAACATTGACCATCAGCGGTGGCGACATTACCATTTCTACGTCTGGCGGTCTGTACTACAACAACGGCTCGACTGAGAATACCAATTACACCGGTGACACTGACAACATCAGTGATGACTATACCTCATCGCCAAAGGGCATCAAGGTCGACGGCAACGTGACCATCAGCGGCGGCACCATCGACGTGACCACAACGGGCAACAACGGTGAAGGCATTGAGAGCAAGGCTGTGATGACCATCAGCGACGGTACGATAACCGTGAACTCCTACGACGACGGTCTCAACTGTTCGAGCCATCTCTATATCACAGGCGGCACGGTCACAGTGGTCGCAGCCAACAACGACGGTTTGGATGCTAACGGTAACATCTACATCAGCGGCGGAACCGTGGCAGCCTACGGAGCTTCGGGTGCAGAATGTGGCATCGACGCTGCTGAAGGCTATGCCATCTACATCACGGGCGGCACAGTGTTGGGCGTAGGCGGTTCGTCGTCGAATCCATCTTCTACCACCAACTCGCAGGCATACGTTAGTACCACAAGTTCGGTGAGCGCCTCCTCAACCATCACGCTGAAGAGCGGCTCCACCACCTTGGCATCGTTCACCGTGCCCAGCAACTACAGCGGCTCTTCAAGCAACCAAGGAGGCTTCGGTGGTCCCGGCGGTTCGTCGCGTGGCGGAAGCAACATCATGATTTCCGCTTCCGGACTGACTTCCGGCAGCAGCTATACACTTACAAGCGGCAGCACTTCTACAACAGTAACTGCTAAAAAATAACATATTAAATTAACAATTTCCCCGGTGTGCCGGTCCGTTCCCGACACACCGGAGACTAAAAACATCAAGCAAATGAAAAAAGCTCTACTTCTTTTGGCTGTCGCCTTCGCTTCGGCAGCAAGTATGAATGCTCAACCTGGTGGAGGAACCGGTGGTGGTGGCTCAACCGGCGGCAGCAGTTCGTCTGTAGCCTATTCCAACGGAGCCACACTGGTCATCACCAAGGCCGGCAGCTCTTATTCCGGCGAAACCTACTCACAGACCGGAAGCGACTACAATGTGGTGAAGGATACCTGCGTCACAGCAACGCTCTCCAATTGTACCCTCACCAAGACCGGTGCTACAAGTTCATCGGGTGACAACAGTTCTTTCTACGGCATCAATGCAGCCGTGTACTGCTCTTCTACCGGAAACCTCACCCTCAACGACTGTAAAGTAACTACCAATGCCGACGGCGCCAACGCTTTCTTCTGCTACAACGGTGGAACGCTCAACCTCTACCGTGACACCTGTACCAACAGTGCCACTCGTTCCCGCGGACTGCACTGTACAGGCGGCAACGGTGCTACTATCAATGCCTACGACTGTTATGTAGTAACCAAAAAGGAAACAAGCTCCACCATCGCCACCGACCGTGGTGGCGGTACCGTCTACGTACATGGCGGATACTATGAGGCTAATGGAGCCAAATGCGCCATTGTCTACTCCACCGGAGATATGACAGTGGTGGGAATCACCGGTTACAGCAATAACAGCAATGAAGGTGAAATTGCCGACATCGAAGGCGATAACTCCATCACGATTGACAGTTGCACAATGACCTGCTCGGGCACCAGCCGTGGCGTTATGCTCTATCAGAGTGGTTCTGGTGATGCCTCCGGCTATAATCCCGTAATGAATATCAGCAATTCCACACTGACTCTTACCAGCAGCGAAGCAGCTTTCTGCGAGGTTCCAACGGCTGTAGATGCCTACCTGACCCTCGACAACTGCACTCTGACCGTACCCAGCGGCGTGCTGGCTTATGTAAACACCAACAGCAACTGGGATAACGAAAACGAGAAGGAACTGTTCCTCACCCTTAAGAACGGAAAGTATGAGGGAGCACTGAATCATGACGAGACCGGTAATATTACCGTAACTGTCGATACCGACACTTACTGGACCGGTACCATCAACTCCGCCAACAACACGAATACGGCAGCTGACACCGTAGTGGTGAACGGTACCTGGATTATGGACGGAGCCTCCTATCCCGATGTGCTCATCATCAACAAGGGCGGTAAAGTATATACCAATGGCTACACATTAGATTATACGACCCTTGATAACAACGGTACCCTTAATACCACATCTACCAACGTGACCCGCATTGAAGATGTAATCGCTACAGAAGGCGAGGAGAATGGTAAGATTTACAACTTGAACGGAGTTGAAGTAAACGAAGAGAACTTGGGCAAGGGCGTCTACATTAAGAACGGCAAAAAGGTGATTCATCTGTAAACAAGAGAAATACATTCTGACCTTAGAAAAAATGTTCTCCTATAATTTATAAAGTTAGTTTACGGGTACATGCAATCTATATAGACTGATAGTACCCAACAGAGTAAGACTCCTCACAGCGAAAGGTAAACAAAACCTTTCCGTTCTGTGAGGAGTTTTTTTATTCGCTGCGAACTGGTTAGAGGTATCTTCACACAAATCACACAAAAACACCAAATTCATAACCCGTCTGCAATGACAACAAGCTTCATTAATCCGCGAGATTTATTAAAACAAGTTCACAGAATTTATGCCGTAAACCCATATAATTCATGCTGTGAACCCATATAATTCACATTGTTAGCCCATATAATTCATATTGTGAACCCATATAATTCATATTGTTAGCCCATATAATTCATATTGTGAACCCACTTGATTCACAATGCAATTTCACCGGATTCATGATGTAATTTCACTGGATTCATGATGCGTCTCACATCAAGGTAGATTGAGACCCACGTGGGACAAGATTGAAACCCACATGGGACAAGATTGAGACCCACGTGGGGCAAGATCGAGACCCACGTGGGAGACGTTTGTGTCCCAACTGGGTTACAATTGAGCCCCATGTGAGACACGCCACGAATCTTGCTCTTTTACATTGCCAACAATGCTTTATTACCATCTCAAGGAATATGTATCAGAACTTATAGGGCATTCCGGATATATCAGCTAAGCACCCTTGTACCCGGTTGTTATTAGAGATAGCGGCAGACTTTACCGGTGAATCCTGGTAGAAAAGAAGAATTGGAAATGACATGAAATGATACATTTAGGTAACCTGTCGTTAAATTTTATCAAATAAGCAGTCACAATTTTCATCGAATCAATCAGATGTATTAACTTTGTGTCATTATACTACCTTAGCACCCCTGGTGATGTCCTTCAAAAATATTATCTCACGATAACAAAGGAAACACAAGACAGATTTGACATTGCTTTTACTTAATGTGGTTTTCAAGAGGAAGACCTGTCAAGTGAATCAAAACCACTGAAAACAAGAACAAAACAATCATAAAAACTAAAAAATATGTCACAACAAGACCAAGGTAGCAAGAGCTATCTTTTTTCCATCGTCATGGTGGCGGTCCTCGGCGGACTGCTTTTCGGATATGACACTGCTGTCATCTCCGGAGCCGAGAAAGGCCTGCAGGCATTCTTCCTGCAAAGCAAAGACTTCGTTTACACCGACAGCATGCACGGCTTCACCTGTGCAAGTGCCCTCATCGGCTGTATTATCGGCAGTTCTCTGTCCGGTTTATTCTCCAGTCGCTTCGGCCGTAAGCGGTCGCTGATTTTCGCCGGCGTATGCTTCTTCATTTCCGCCTGGGGCTCCATGAATCCCGAAACCTTCGTACTGCCTCACGGAGAACCGAGTATGGAACTCCTCATCGTGTTCAACCTCTACCGCGTGTTAGGCGGCATCGGCGTGGGTATGGCTTCCGCTCTCTGCCCGATGTATATAGGCGAGGTGGCCCCCAGCGAAATCCGCGGTATGCTCGTTAGCTGGAACCAGTTTGCCATCATCTTCGGTCAATTGGTGGTCTACTTTGTCAACTTCCTCATCCTCGGCGACCATACCAATCCCGTCATCGAGTCTATCGGTCAGGGCGTGAACCAGATTGCTCCGGGTTCCGACCCGTGGACCATCTCCACCGGCTGGCGCTATATGTTCGGTTCTGAGTGCGTGCCGGCAGGTCTGTTCACCATTCTCATCTGCTTCGTACCTGAGACACCTCGCTATCTCGTGATGACGGGACAGGACAGCAAGGCCCTTTCCATTCTCACACATATCAACGGACGGCAGAAGGCACAGGAAATCCTCGACGCCATCAAGAACACCACCACCGAGAAGACCGAACCTCTGTTTGCCTATGGTTTTCTCTGTATTTTCATCGGCATCATGCTGAGTGTGTTCCAGCAGGCCATCGGCATCAACGCCGTGCTCTACTATGCCCCGCGCATCTTCCAGGATATGGGCATGTCCAACCCGATGGTGCAAACCGTTATCATGGGTGTCATCAACATTACCTTCACGCTCGTAGCCGTATTCACCGTGGAGAAGCTCGGACGCAAGCCTCTGCTTATCACCGGCAGCATCGGCATGGCTATCGGAGCCTTCGGTGTGGCACTCACCTTCGGCAATCCTTCGCTGACCCTGATTACAATGATTTCCATCATGGTCTACAGTGCCTCCTTCATGTTCAGCTGGGGTCCCATCTGCTGGGTGCTGATTGCTGAAATCTTCCCCAACACCATCCGTGGCAAGGCTGTCGCCATCGCTGTTGCCTTCCAGTGGATTTTCAACTGGATAGTGAGCAGCACCTTCGTGCCCATGTTCAACATGCACCTCACCCAGGGCGACAACTTCGGTCACTGGTTCACCTACGGACTCTACGGCACCATCTGCGTGCTGGCAGCCCTCTTCGTCTACAAGCTGGTTCCTGAGACCAAGGGTAAGACGCTGGAGGAGATGAGCAAGCTGTGGAAAGACAAACTTGCCGCAAGAAAATAACTCAATTTTCGCTAGTGAAGAATTCGCTGATATGCTGGATTTAAGACAGTGAATATGCATTTGTAGAGAGCTATCTCAGCTGCTCTCTTCCATCCACTGCAGGGTTGCCGGCCTTGTGCCGGCAACCCTGCTAAGGCATGTATATTGCTTGTGAAAATTGAAGAAAATAATCCGTACAGAAAAAACTTTCATTTATCCATCATGAAGAAAAAGATTGTCATTTCCTTCACGGCAGCATTGTTCAGCGTTTCTGCCTTAGGTCAACTGCCCTACCAAAACGCTGAATTCACTGCCGAGCAACGTGCTGACGATCTCATAGGTCGTCTCACGCTGAAGGAGAAAGTGTCGCTCATGATGGACCGTTCGCCCGCCATACAGCGTCTCGGCATCCCCGAATTTCAATGGTGGAACGAGGCGTTGCATGGAGTAGGTCGTAACGGATTGTCCACCGTCTATCCTATCACGATGGGCATGGCTGCATCGTTTGACGACGAACTGCTGCAACGCATCTTCACCGACGTAAGCGACGAGGCGAGAGCCAAGAACACGGAAGCTCGCCGTACCAACACTATGAAGCGATACCGGGGACTAAGCTTCTGGACTCCCAATATCAATATCTTTCGTGACCCGCGATGGGGACGCGGACAGGAGACCTACGGTGAGGACCCCTATCTCACATCGAGAATGGGACTGGCAGTGGTGAGAGGACTGCAAGGTCCCGACAACACCCGCTATGCCAAACTGCTGGCATGTGCCAAGCACTTCGCAGTGCACAGCGGCCCCGAATGGAGCAGACACAGATTCAACATTGAGGACTTGCCGACCCGTGACTTGTGGGAGACCTATCTGCCCGCCTTCAAGACTCTCGTTGAAAAAGGAAATGTAGCCGAGGTGATGTGCGCCTACCAAAGTATTGACGGGGAACCGTGCTGCGGAAACAGTCGACTACTGGAGCAGATATTGCGGAAGGAATGGGGATTCAAAGGTCTTGTAACGAGCGACTGTGGAGCCATTACAGATTTCTTCTCTGACAACGGTCACCACTTTACGCCCACCGAGCATGAAGCTGCCGCAAAGGCGGTCCTTTCAGGAACCGACGTCGAGTGTGGCAGCAACTATAAAAGTCTGCCGGAGGCTGTGGCTGCAGGCGAAATTACGGAGAAAGAGATTGACACTCATCTGAAGCGTCTGCTCACTGCAAGATTCCGCCTGGGAGACTTTGACCCTGACTCGCTCGTGGAATGGACTCGCATTCCGATATCTGTAGTGGCAAGCAAGGAGCACCATGCCCATGCCCTGCAGATGGCACGTGAAAGCATCACGCTACTGCAAAACAAGAACAATGTGCTGCCTCTGAGCACCCGGCAGTCCATCGTGGTGATGGGTCCCAATGCCAATGACTCAATAATGCTATGGGGCAATTACTCCGGATATCCCAGTAAGACGACTACCATTTTAGAGGGCATCAGACAAAAAGCAGGCAATGTGAAATATATAAAGGGATGCTCGCTGACAAAGAGCCTCGTCAGTGACAGTCGCTTCTCCTACCTGCACACACCCGATGACAAACCTGGTGTGAGAGGCACCTACTGGAATACGCCCGACATGAAGGGCGCTTCTGTTGCCACAGAGATATATAATCGTCCCATACAGTTGAGCAATGGAGGCAACACCGTCTTCGCCCCCGGCGTAAACCTACAAAACTTCTCTGCTCGTTATGAGGCCGACATTGTGGCTTCTGCAGACGACGAAATTACCATTGAGCTTGCCTGTGACGACGGCTTCCGCGTGCTACTCGACGGAGACACACTCGCCAACGTGTGGAAAAGCCGAGAACGCATACAGAAATGGAGCAAGGTCTTAAACTTGAAACGTGGAGAACGTCATCGATTACAGGTAGACTATTTTCAGACCGAGGGCATGGCAACTATGGCCCTGGACTTGAACCACCACTACCAACCCACCCCGGAACAATTGCTCAAGGAAACAGGTGACGCACAAACAGTGGTTTTCGTTGGCGGCATATCTCCCTCTCTTGAAGGAGAGGAGATGAAGGTGGATGAACCGGGATTCAGAGGCGGCGACCGTACGAGCATCGAACTACCTCAAGTGCAACGAGACCTCATTGCCCTGCTCCACAAAGCCGGGAAGCGTGTGGTTTTCGTCAACTGCAGTGGCAGTGCCGTCGCCCTGGTACCGGAGTCAGAGAATGCCGACGCCATCGTCCAGGCCTGGTATGGAGGCGAGGCTGCCGGCGAAGCCGTCGCCGATGTACTGTTTGGCGATTATAATCCCAGCGGCAAGCTCCCCGTCACCTTCTACCGGAGCACCGACCAGTTGCCCGACTTTGAGGACTATCGTATGCAAGGACGCACCTACCGCTATTTCAGGGGCGATGCCCTCTTCCCCTTCGGCCACGGACTCAGCTATACCCAATTTGAATATGGCAAGCCTCAATACCAAAACGGAAACGTGAAAGTACGACTGCGCAATACAGGAAAGCGAGCTGGCACCGAAGTGGTAGAGGTTTATTTCCGCCGTATGGATGACAAGGAAGGACCCATCAAATCGCTCTGCGCATTTCAGCGTGTACCGCTCGATGCCGGACAAGCAACCACAGTGACCATTCCCCTGCCCAAGGAATCCCTGCAGACCTGGGACACATCGTCCAACACCATGCGCTTCGTACCGGGAAACTATCAGATAATGGTAGGCGGGACGAGCGACAGTAAGGCACAAAAGAGCTTGTCCGTCAAATTGAAATAGTTTTATTAAAATATTTGCAAGGCAGTCAACATACCTGATCGCTTTCGATAATTACCCGGCAGCCCTGCAATGACTTATGGTAACATATCTGAAATTATGAATTGAGAAAGTTAAATGCAATTATATAATAACCATAAGAAATATAATAACAAAAAAGAGAGGGATGCCAAATTTGGCATCCCTCTCTTTTTTGTTATTGAGGAGACGGTGTCCTGTTCGACACCATCTTGTATTTATCTTCAATCCGCTTTTTAAGCTTCCACGTCGTTGTTATGGTCGAGCTTGTCGGTGAAGTCACGAGGCTGCTGCTCCTGCTCACGATGTTCGAAGCGACGAGGACGACGTTCTCCACGCTCCTCACCGTTATCGCGACGCTGACGGCGCTCACCTCTATCCTCACGACGAGGACGACGCTCACGCTCTACATAGCCTTCGGGCTTCGGAATGAGCACGCGGTGAGACAGCTTGTACTTACCGGTCTTAGGATCGATTTCGAGGAGTTTCACCTTAATCTTGTCACCCTCATGGATTCCGGCATCCTCAACCTTCTCCAGACGTTTCCAGTCGATTTCAGAGATATGGAGCAGTCCGTCCTTGCCCGGCAGAATCTCTACGAAGCATCCGTAAGGCATGATGGAACGTACGGTGCCCTCGTAGACTTCGCCCACTTCGGGTACGGCAACAATAGCCTTAATCTTAGCCATGGCAGCGTCGATGCTCTCCTTGTTAGGAGCGCTCACCTGTACCTTGCCCACACCGTCGGTCTCGTCGATGGTGATGGTAGCACCGGTATCCTCCTGCATCTGCTGGATAATCTTTCCGCCCGGGCCAATCACGGCACCGATGAACTCCTTGGGAATGTCGAAGGCCTCGATACGGGGCACCTGAGGTTTCATTTCCTTGCGAGGCTCAGACATGGTCTCCATCATCTTGTTAAGGATGTACTCACGACCCTCCTTAGCCTGCATAAGGGCTTTCTCAAGAATTTCGAACGACAGACCGTCGCACTTGATATCCATCTGGGTGGCTGTCAGACCGTCGCGTGTACCGGTGGTCTTGAAGTCCATATCACCCAGGTGGTCCTCATCACCGAGAATATCTGAAAGAATGGCATACTTGTCCTCACCGGGGTTCTTGATAAGACCCATAGCAATACCGGAAACAGGTTTCTTGATGGGCACACCGGCATCCATCAGAGCGAGAGTTCCTGCGCAGACGGTAGCCATTGAAGAAGAACCGTTGGACTCGAGAATCTGGCTCACCAGACGCACGGTGTAGGGGAAGTCCTCGGGAATCTGACCCTTCAGGGCACGCCAAGCCAGGTGACCGTGACCAATCTCACGACGACCTACGCCACGCTGTGCCTTTGCCTCACCCGTAGAGAACGGCGGGAAGTTGTAGTGGAGCAGGAAACGCTGATAGCCCTTGACAAGGACGTCGTCGACCATCTTCTCGTCGAGCTTAGTGCCCAGCGTACAGGTAGAGAGCGACATGGTCTCGCCGCGCTGGAAGATTGCACTTCCGTGAGGCATGGGCAGTGGAGAAACCTCGCACCAGATGGGGCGGATTTCAGTGGTCTTACGACCATCCATACGCAGTCCCTCGTCGAGGATGCAGCGGCGCATGGCATCACGCTGAACATCTGCATAGTAGCGGGTTGCCTCAGCATGCTTCTCCTCGAGGTCATCCTCGGAGAGGTCTGTATGAGCAGCGTCGTACTTCTCGAGGAAGTCGGCGAGAATCTTGTCGAATGCGTCGTTACGCTCCTGCTTGGGCAGAGCCTTGTGGTTCACATCGTAGACAGGCTGGTAGAGCTCGTCCTTGATTTGCTGGCGCAGTTCCTCGTCGTTGGTTTCATCGTCATACTCACGTTTCTTGTCAGTACCAAGTTCCTTAGCCAGTTCATCCTGCAGTTCACACATAGGCTTGATGGCCTCGTGAGCAGCCTTGAGAGCACCGATGAGGTCCTGTTCGGAAACTTCCTTCATCTCGCCTTCCACCATCATGATGTTGTCTTTGGTGGCACCTACCATGATATCCATGTCGGCGTCAGCCATCTGCTGGAAGGTGGGGTTCACCACGTATTCACCGTTGATACGGGCCACGCGGACCTCAGAAATCGTATATTCGAAAGGAATGTCAGAGCAGGCCATTGCTGCCGATGCGGCAAAACCGGCAAGGGCATCGGGCTGATCAACGCCATCGGCGGAGAGCAGCATCACCTGCACATAAACTTCGCAATGATAATCAGAAGGGAACAGTGGACGCAGTGCACGGTCCACGAGTCGTGAGGTTAGGATTTCGTCATCGTTGGCTTTGCCTTCGCGCTTGGTGAAACCACCAGGAAAACGGCCAGCGGCAGAATACTGCTCGCGATAATCTACTTGCAAAGGCATGAAGTCTGTACCCGGAACTGCCTCTTTGGCTGCGCAAACAGTAGCAAGCAACACGGTGTTGTTCATGCGCAGAACTGCTGCGCCATCGGCCTGCTTCGCAACCTTTCCGGTTTCAATTGAGATGGTTCTTCCATCTGGCAATTGAACGGTTTTTGTAATTACGTTCATCTAAAATAAAAAATCTTTATTGTTTTACCAAACATCTAAAAAATATCAGTGACTGATATAATAATTAAAAACAGGGCAAAGTTACCTATTTGCAACTAAATAAAAGAATAAATTCTAATTTATTTTCAGAATTTCTACCTTTCCCACTTCTTTTTTATCGGAAAATCGTAACTTTCTTAATGGAAAATCGTAACTTTGCATTCGTAACGAGCTCTGAAAGACCTGCCATGCCTCTGCCCACCATCGAAGGGAGAACGGGAAGGACTGACGGAGACTAAATAACTCTATGAACAATAACGAAGACATGAAACTTTCCAAACTCTTTGCACCCGCAGCCCTGGTCATGCTGCTTCTCGCCGTGGCTTCGTGCTCGGACAAGAAATTCAGCGTGTCGGGAACCATCACCGACGCCAAGGACTCACTCCTCTATTTCGAGAACATGGGGCTCAACGGTCCCGAGACAGTTGATTCCGTGAAACTCGGTGAGGACGGCTCGTTCTCCTTCTCTGACGAAGCACCGGGAAATCCTGAGTTCTATCGCCTGCGCATCGGTCGCCAGATTGTGAACATCGGCATTGATTCCACCGAGGAAGTGTCCATCACCGCCTCTTATCCCACCATGTCGCAGCAGTACGAAGTAAAAGGCTCCTACGAGTGTACGAAGATGAAGGAACTGGCACTCATGCAACTCGGTCTGCAGGCTCAGGTGGATGCCTTGGCACAGAACCCCAACATAAGCTATGACCGGGAAGCCGACAGCGTGGCAGTTCTGCTTGCCGCCTATAAATACAAGGTTGAACGTCAATACATTTTCCGCGAACCCATGAAAGCCTATGCCTACTACGCTCTGTTCCAGACAGTGATGGTGGGAGGTCGTCCACAGCTCATTTTCGACCCGCGCAGCAACAAGGATGACGTCAAAGTCTTCGCTGCTGTTGCCACCAGTTGGGACACTTATTATCCCGGCTCACTTCGCGGCAAGAACCTCCACAACATCGCCATCGAGGGCATGAAGAATGTACGCATCGTGCAGGCACAGCAAAATCAGACGATTGACGCCAGCAAGATTTCCACCGCCGGTGTCATCGAGATTGCCTTGCCCGACAACAAAGGTGTCGTACGCCGACTGACGGACCTGAAGGGCAAGGTGGTATTGCTCGACTTCAATGTCTTCAAGGCTGATGGCAGTGTGAAGCACAACATGTGGCTCCGCTCGCTTTATAACAAATATCATAAAGCCGGTCTGGAAATCTACCAGGTATCTGTGGACAGCGACGAGCACTTCTGGAAGACCTCCACAGAAGCACTGCCTTGGGTAAGCGTTCGTGACGAGAACGGACTAGAGTCAAATGCTCTTTCGCAATACAATGTTCAGCAGATTCCCACCTTCTTCCTCATAGACAAGAACAACGTGCTCCAGAAACGAGACACACAAATAAAAGACATCGACGCGGAAATCAAGTCGTTGCTCTAAACTCCACACGCGGATAGGACAGGACGGCCCATGCGGGCGCTCTTCCCATCCGCTTTTTTCGTATTTCCAGAAAGAGACGAAAGCCTTTGTTTAAGATGGAAGCGTCAGACTTGATATTGACAATCAAGTGATACCTGATAACACCCTCATTAATTATGAGGTCTCCGACAGATAAATTACAAAGCCCAATAAAAAGACAATAGCAAGTAATGCATCCTTTAGAGAAATTCAAATACTGCCCGGTTTGTGGCAGCCGCCATTTCGAAGAGAACAGTAAGAAAAGCAAACGCTGCGAGAATTGCGGTTTCGAGTATTTTTTGAATCCCAGTGCCTCCAATGTAGCGTTTATCCTTAACGAGAAGAATGAGCTGCTCGTACTCCGTCGCAGCCGCGAACCGGCCAAGGGCATGCTCGACCTTCCCGGCGGATTTGCCGACATCGGAGAGACTGCCGAGCAGGGCGTCATCCGCGAAGTACGCGAAGAGACCGGTCTCAACGTGACACGTGCCACCTACCTTTTCTCCTACCCCAATGTCTACCTGTACAGCGGCTTCAACGTGAGGACGCTCGACAGTTTCTTCCGCTGTGAGGTAGAGAGTACGGAGAACGTCAAGGCCTCCGACGATGCTGCTGACTTCCGATGGGTGCCCCTCACCGACATTCACTTCGAGCAGTTCGGACTTCGCTCCGTGCGCCAAGGTCTTTACGACTTTGTGGAAAGAATCAGGAAGAATTCATAATATCCGGGATATAATATATGCAAAACAGATATCATAGATATAAATCTTGATATGTATAGAATCGAATATCATGGATTATAAATTATGATATGCATATATTTTTAATAGATATCAAATTGTGAATTATGAATTATGAATTATGAATTAAAAAAATAGCTATGGAAGAGACAAAGAAATTACTGGCCGAAAAGTTACTCGCCATCAAAGCCATCAAGTTACAGCCCAAGGAGCCTTTCACATGGGCTTCCGGCTGGAAATCACCGTTCTACTGCGACAACCGAAAGACATTGTCGTATCCCGATTTGCGCTCGTTCGTCAAGATAGAGCTGGCACATGAAATACTCACTCATTTTCCGGAGGCCAACGCCGTAGCAGGTGTAGCCACCGGTGCCATTGCACAGGGAGCACTCGTTGCTGACCAGCTACAGTTGCCGTTCTGCTACGTACGTTCCAAACCCAAGGACCACGGCATGGGCAACCTCATTGAAGGAACACTGCCCGAGGGTGCAAAGGTAGTCGTCGTGGAAGACCTTATCTCCACCGGAGGCTCATCGCTCAAGGCAGTAGACGCTCTCCGCAAAGCAGGCTTTGAAGTCGTCGGCATGGTGGCCAGTTACACCTACGGATTCCCCGTAGCTCAGCAGGCTTTTGCTGATGCCAACGTACAGCTCATCACTCTCACCGACTATGAGCATGTAGTGGAACAGGCCGTCAAGACGGGTTACATCAAGGAAGAGGACATCGAGGTGCTGCATGAATGGCGTCGCGATCCGTCGCACTGGATGCAAGACAAATAATGCAAAATCCGCCCACAAACTGATGCACCACAACTAACATTATCCAAACATGAAGATTGAAAGTTCCATTCGACAGATTAACGCCCCTCAGCAACGTGTCTATGACATGCTGAGCGACCTGCAGAACATTGAGCGCATACGCGACAGGATACCCGAGGACAAGTTGAAGAATCTCACCTTCGACCATGACAGCATGTCCGTGGAAACTCCACTGGGAGCCGCCAAGATGCACATTGTGGAGCGCGAAGAGCCGAAGACCATCAAGTTTGAAACCACAGAAAGCCCCGTACCCCTCACATTCTGGATTCAGCTGCTCCCGGTGACCGATGCCACCAGCAAGATGAAGCTCACCGTCAAGGCCGACGTCAATCCTTTTATCAGCGGCATGGTGAAAAAACCGCTACAAGAAGGCATTGAGAAAGTGGCAGACGCACTACAGCTCATCCAGTATTAATACATTCAGCCATGTCAAACAAACTTTGGGAAAAAGACTTTGAGGTCAACAAGGAAATAGAACGTTTCACCGTTGGCCGTGACCGGGAGATGGACCTCTACCTGGCCAAATACGATGTTCTGGGCTCCATGGCCCACATCACCATGCTGGAGTCTATCGGACTCATCGGCAGCGACGAACTGCCTCAATTACTCAAGGCACTCAGAGAAATTTATGACCAATGCGAGCGCGGCGATTTCCGTATAGAAGACGGTGTGGAGGACGTTCACTCAGAAGTGGAGCTTCTACTCACCCGCAAACTCGGCGACATGGGCAAGAAAATCCATTCAGGACGCTCACGCAACGACCAAGTGCTCGTCGACCTCAAGCTCTTCACACGCCATGCCCTCAAGGATATCGTGGAACAAGTGAAGATACTCTTCGATGAGCTCCAAGCCAAGAGCGAACAATACAAGGACGTTCTCATGCCCGGCTACACCCATCTGCAGATTGCCATGCCCTCCAGCTTCGGCCTGTGGTTCGGTGCCTACGCCGAAGGACTGGTAGACGACATGCTCTTCCTGCAAGCCGCCTACAAAATGACCAACCGCAATCCCCTGGGTTCTGCCGCCGGATATGGTTCTTCGTTCCCCCTCAACAGGACGATGACCACCAAGTTGCTCGGATTCGACTCGATGGACTATAACGTAGTCTATGCCCAGATGGGCCGCGGCAAGATGGAGCGCAATGTGGCTTTCGCCCTCGCATCCGTGGCAGGCACACTCGCCAAGATGGCTTACGACGCCTGCCTGTTCAACTCGCAGAACTTCAACTTCGTGAAGCTTCCCAAGGAGTGCACAACCGGCTCAAGCATCATGCCACATAAGAAGAACCCCGATGTATTCGAGCTTATTCGTGCCAAGAGCAACAAAATCCAGGCTCTGCCACAGAGCGTGATGATGGTGATGAACAACCTGCCCGTGGGCTACTTCCGCGATCTGCAAGTCATCAAGGAGATGTTCCTCCCGGCTTTCGATGAACTCAAAGACTGTCTGCAGATGGCTGCCTACATCATCAACAAGATGGAAGTCAACGAGCACATCCTCGACAATCTCATGTACGACCCGATGTTCTCCGTTGAAGAGGTCAACCGTCTTGCTGCTGCCGGCATGCCTTTCCGTGATGCTTACAAGAAAGTGGGACTGGAGATTGAGCATGGCGAGTTCCATGCCGACAAGCACATCCACCACACCCACGAGGGTTCCATAGGCAATCTATGCAACCCGCAGATTGCCGCTCTGATGCAGGAAGTGCTTAGCGGCTTCCACTTCGAACGCATGGAAGAGGCCGAACGCAAGCTTCTTGCCGTGAGTGAATAGCCCGACATCAGGAGTCGGCAGGCAAATTGTTTCACATCAGTATCTCGAACATGAAGCATCGTTTTTCCCTTCTCTCTTCAAATACATTATCGTCAAGAGCTGTCGCAAAATGCGCAGCTTTCTTGACGGCAATGGGACTATGCATTTCAACGGCAACATTAACACTCACTTCTTGCGGTAACACCTCCGATGAATACAGTTCGTCAGCCTGCTTTCTGCGCATAGACAACAGCGTGCATCAGAGTTCCGTGCTCGCCACCGCCCTACAATATCCCGGCAGTTTCGTTACCGTGACCATGACTACAAAAAACGGTGCACGCTACTATCACGTTGTAAGCAATCAGGGACAGACGGACGATATTCAGCTTAATGCTCTCGACCAGCGCTACGACTACATTCTGGGCTACAATGGTGCCCTCATCGTAGGATACGGCAACTCGCTCGACGGATCCTTCTATGCCTACGACCGTGAGTGTCCCAACTGCTTCGACCCCGACGCCCTGCCCATACGCTCCTATCCCATCAGCGTGGACGAGAACGGTTTCGGCACCTGCTCCAATTGCCAGCGCACCTATAATCTGAACAATCAGGGACTTGTCAGCACGGGCGATGCCGGCAACAGTCTCACTCGCTACCCTGCTTCCACCACCGGTCCCTGGGGTATTCTCATCGTACAATAGAGACGTAAAATCTCTGCGACGGAAGAAACTTTCTCCGTCCATTCCGTTGATAATGTACTGCACGGCAATTGCCCGCAGGCATCAAAGCGCCGAAGGGATTTCTTCTCTTCATGCCATGACACAAACTACATCTAATCCAAATCTATTATAACTTATCAAATGAAACTACTTAAAACTTTATTCCTGACAACGCTTCTGCTTGTCTCCGTCCAAATCTGTGCAGAAAATTATCCTTACAGGTCAGACATGCTGTGGGTCACGGTGCCCGACCATGCCAACTGGTTATATGAACTCAATCAAAATCCCGTCGTAGAAATACAGGTGTATCAATACGGCATACCCGTGGAAGGTAACGTTACCTATTCCATCGGTGACGACATGCTCGAATCGTTTCTTCATGGAAATGCCAAACTGGTGAACGGACGAACTAAAATCAAGATGCCGGGAAGAAAATCTCCCGGATTCAGAGACCTCCGACTGGAAATAAAGAAAGACGGGAAGACCTACAAGCATCATATCAAGGTGGGATTCGCCGTAGACCGGATTCGACCTGTGACTAAGGACCCCAAAGACTTTGACTCCTTTTGGAGGCAAAATCTCGAAGAACTGAAAAAGGTGCCGCTGGAATATACGAAAGTCCCGGCCCCGGAATACTCCACGGATAAAATTGAATGTTATCTCATCAATCTGAAAGTAGACCAGCAGGGCCATTCAATGTACGGATATCTGTTCTATCCCCGCAACGCTCAGAAGGGCAGTTGCCCCGTGGTACTCTGTCCTCCGGGAGCAGGTATCAAAACCATTAAAAATCCTCTGCGTCATAAATATTACGCCGAGCAGGGTATGATAAGACTTGAGATGGAAATCCACGGTCTTGACCCGCGTCTGCCCCAATCCACTTTCAATGAGCTTTCTCATGCGTTCAATGCCAATGGCGGCTATCTGGCTGACGGCATCGAGAATCCAGACCGTTACTACATGAAGCACGTCTACTGCGGCATGGTGCGCTGTATCGACCTGCTCACCTCACTGCCTGAATGGGACGGACGTAATGTAGTGGTTCAAGGAGGCAGTCAGGGAGGCGCCCTTTCTATCGTCACTGCCGCCCTCGACTCACGTGTCACCCTCTGTGCTGCCCACCACCCTGCACTGAGCGACATGGCCGGCTATTCCGTGAAGGGAGCCACCGGAGGCTATCCCCATTTCAACCGCATTCCAGGTTTCTACACACCTTCATCCCTCCGCACCATGGCTCTCTACGACGTCGTGAATTTCGCCCGTCGCGTGAAAGTTCCTACCTTCCTGACTTGGGGCTATAACGACGTGACATGTCCGCCCACTACCACCTACGCTGTCTGGAATTTGCTCACCTGTCCCAAGGAAAGCCTCATCACGCCCATCAATGAACACTGGACCAGTGACGACACAGACTACAAGGAAATGGAATGGATAAAAAAGAGACTCCGTTAGCGGAGTCCCATATTACCTCCATTTACCAAGATGTTTCAAAACAACTAAACTTTAGGAATCGACTACAGTGTTATTGCGAAGTGCTAAATCACAATACAATAATCCGAGAAAGATGAATTTAACATTAATAAAAAGCACCCTTAGAAAATGTTTTGCAACGTCCATTCTCCTGACAACCTGCCTTACTGTGCAAGCACAATACTGGAAGGACGTGATGAAAACCAAGGATCCTAATTTCTTCAAGACGGAAGAAGCAAGGAGGATAGGCGAGCAAATTCTGCTCTTCCAGCGCGTCACCGGAGGATGGCCGAAGAATGTTGATATGGTCAGACTGCTCAACGAAAAAGAAAAAAAACAGGTGGTCAATGACAAAAAACGCCGGAATGATTCAACTACTGACAATAACGCGACCTTCTTGCAAATGAACTTTCTGGCTCGTCTCTTCCAGCAAACGAATGACCGCCGATACAGAGACGCATTCAGAAAAGGGGTCAATTTCCTGTTAGAAGGCCAATATGACAACGGAGGATGGCCACAGTTCTGGCCCGTCATGCGCGACTATCAGCCACATATCACCTACAATGACAACTCCATGTACCACACTCTCACCATTCTAAGAGACATTGCCTGGGACAAGAAGCCCTTTGACGGAAATCTCGTGGACAAGAAACTGAGAAAAAAAGTCTCGAAGTCTTTTTACAAGGGAATAGATTGTATTCTGAAAACCCAGCTCAAGATGAACGGCAAACCTTCAGTGTGGTGTCAACAATATGATGAAAAGACGTTGCTTCCTGCTTCCGCCAGAGCCTTCGAGTTGGCCTCATATTGTACTGCAGAAAGTGCCAACCTCGTAAAGCTCCTCATGTCTCTACCCGATCCTTCCGACGAAGTGGTTAGAGCGGTGCAGGGAGCCATGGAATGGTTCGACCACTACAAAATTACCGGTTACCGACTGCAGCATGCCTCTAAACAAAATCCTTTGTTGACCACTCAATTGGTTCCTGACTCCACGGCAGTGCCACTCTGGGCCAGGTTCTACGACCTGGAACGTTGTGAACCTTTCGTATGCGACCGTGACGGTATACCCCGACGACGGCTCTCATCGATAGGCAAAGAACGCAGAGACGGCTACGGATGGTACAATAGTCAGCCAGCATCACTGTATAGCAAATATGAACAATGGAAGAAAAAATATGCTATCCAAGGAGGTCCACGACTGAATATCAGAGGAAAGGGCGGAAACGAGACTGGTATATTTGTGCTTTTCAGAGAGCCGAAAGTTGACGCCTCGCTCTTCAATGTGGTGGTGCATCCAGGAGAAAGCATACAGAAAGCCATAGAACAAGCACCGGCCGAAGGGAAGAAGCCCTTCAAAATACTAATTCTCAATGGTAAGTACCATCAGAAGGTTATCATCGACAAACCGTATATCGTACTCGTTGGACAAAATCGCGACAGCACCAGCATTGTTTTCGCAGAACTGCGACAGGACTTGTCCAACAAGACCTATCACGGACAAGAGGTGGGTCCTGGCGTAATCACCTTGACAGAAAAAGCCAATGACTGTGTCATCAGTGGACTAACACTTTATAATAATTACGGCTCTACTGTATCTCCAACCACAGCCCATCAAATGACAATCTTCGGCAGAGCAACACGAACCATCGTCATCAACTGCAACATCTATTCCGATGGAAATGACGCCTTGGCTCTATGGGCGCATAATGGTGGTATGTACTACAATGCTGACCTCACTCTCAGATGCCCGGGTGTGGACTTCTTATGTCCGCGCGGATGGTGCTTTGCAACACGTTGCAAGTTCGTAGGAGACGGGAGAGCCATGATTTGGCATGATGGCAGAATGGACCGAAAGGCCAAACTAGTAATCACCGACTCGAGATTCGATGCTAAGTCGCCCACACTCTTAGGACGCTACCATCACAATTCGCAATTCTATCTGCTCAACTGCACTCTCTCAGCCAACGTGCTCGACGAGAACATCCATTACGCCTATTCCGACAAGGTGCTCGACTCTTGCTCATGGGGCAGGCGTACCTACTACTGGCAGTGTTATCGCGAGGGAGGCAACACCGGGTGGCTGAACGACAATCTTGAAACTGCCGAGGGCTCACCCAAATACTACAAGGTTACTGCCAAATGGACTTTCGACCGCCAATGGGATCCAGAAAAGACGATACGCGAATTATGGCCCGTCCTTGCCTATGAAAACAAGGATGAATGACACTGCCGATTTTCGAATTTGAAATGAAAAATATAGAATGACAGTGTAAACAAATTAAAATAAAGATGACTTTCACGTGAAATACCAAAGGACCTTGTTAAAGAAGACATCTATTGACATTCACGTGAAAGTCGTCTCCATTTATCATTATCCACAGCTAAACCGTAATCTCCAAATAAGAATCATATCAAGAATTATGAGTCTTGCCTGCCGGCAAAGGAATGAAACAACTCGGTCCCGCATGCCATGTAGAGGGAAAGTTAATATTAAATAGTGTAAAACGCTTGGCTCTTCAAACTTTTCACCTTACCTTTGCATTATACATTTGCGGCAATAGCTCAGTTGGTAGAGCGCAACCTTGCCAAGGTTGAGGTCGCGGGTCCGAGTCCCGTTTGCCGCTCAACAATACCTGATGAAAAATCAACTAATGCCGCAATGGTGGAATAGGTAGACACGAGGGACTTAAAATCCCTTGGCCAGAAATGGCCGTGCGGGTTCGAGTCCCGCTCGCGGCACAACCAAACTTTTATTACTATGCGCAATCAACTTATTTTATTCGCATCTATCACGGCTTTGACCGCTTTTACTTCTTGCTCAAAGCTTGGAAATCTTTCTGCTGATAATTTCACCGTAGAACCTACACCTTTGGAAGTACAGGGTGGAAAAGTGCCCGCTACTATTAACGGTACCTTCCCTGTGAAATATATGAAACCTAAGGCTGTAGTCACTGTGGTGCCCGAGCTCCACTATGGCAACGGACAGGTGGCGAAGGGACAAAGTGCCACTTTCCAGGGCGAGAAGGTACTGGGCAACGACCAGACCATTTCCTACAAGATGGGCGGACGTTACACCATGAAGACATCGTTCGACTATGTACCTGAAATGCAGAAGAGCGACATGTATCTCACCTTTGATGCCCGCATCGGCAACAAGAAGCAGAACGTGCCCGCCGTGAAGGTGTCAAACGGCGTCATTGCCACGGCTGAGCTCTACAAGGTAGCACTGATGAATGCCGGCGGCTGCATTGCTCCCGACTCATTCCAGCGCGTGAAAGCACAGAAACAGGAAGCCAACATAAAATTCCTCATCAACCAGGCCAACCTCCGGAAGTCTGAACTTAAGAACAACTCCGTCAAGGAGTTCGTTGAACTGCTTCGTCGCATCAACGCCGACCGTGAAGGCCTTAACATGAAGAATGTCGAAATACAGGCCTACGCCTCACCGGAAGGTGGTTTCTCCTTCAACGACAAACTGGCCAACAAGCGTCAGGATGTCTCCGAAGGTTATGTAAAACAGCAACTCAAGGCCGCAAAGATGGCCGATACAGATATTGACGCCCACTACACCGCACAGGACTGGGACGGCTTCCAGCGGCTGGTACAGGCAAGCAACATCCAGGACAAGGATGTCATTCTGCGCGTACTCTCAATGTATAAGGATCCTGAGGAACGCGAGCGCCAAATCAGAAACATGAGCGAAGGCTTCCGTGAGCTTGCCGACGGCATTCTGCCTCAGCTGCGTCGCAGCCGCCTCATCATCAACTATGAAACTGTAGGACGTTCCGACGACCAGATCAAGGCTCAGTATGCTGCCGATCCCTCTCGCCTCAGCGCCGACGAACTGCTCTATGCTGCCGCTCTCGAGGACAACGCAGCACAGAAAGAGGCTATCTATCGCAAGACTGCCCAACTTTACGACAAGGACTATCGCGCATTCAACAACCTCGCCGTGATGGCCTTCAATGAAGGCAACGACGCTGCAGCCAAAGATTATATCAATCAGGCTCTCTCCAAGAACCCCAAGGCTGGTGAGCCCAATGCCAATCTCGCTCTCATCGCCCTCAAGAACGGTGACGTAAAGCAGGCTGAAGCTGACTTGAGCAACGCCATCGATGCCAATGGATTCAACGAGGTGCTCGGCAACCTCAATATTGCACAGGGCAACTATGCCGCTGCCGAGAGCAACTTCCAAGGCAGCAATTCTAACAGCGCCGCCCTGGCACAACTGCTCAACAAGAACTACGCAGCAGCCGTGGCAACACTCAAGAACGTGAAGAACCCCGATGCCGTGACAGACTATCTCATGGCCGTGGTACTCAACCGTCAGGGCAACACCGCTACCGCAAAGGAAAAACTGCAGAGTGCCGTAAGCAAGAGCTCCTGGCTTGCCAACTATGCTAAGAACGACCTGGAAGTGGCCAACCTGCAATAAGCATTCATTATACCGACTAATATCATGAGACCGTTCCCCTTCCAAGGAGCGGTCTCTTCGGTTTTAGGGATTAACAAAATACATCATCATGCTCAAGCGACTATTCTTTCTCTCCCTTTCCGTCCTGCTACTCGCATCATGCGGCGTGGACAAAAAGCATTTCAAGGTGGAAGGGCATCTGCTGAACATCAATCAAGGCGAGTTCTATATCTACAGTGAAAATGGTGCCTTCCAAGGCATTGACACCATCAAGGTGGAAGGTGGACGCTTCGCTTTCGAGATGCCCTGTCGCGAGCCCTCCACTCTCGTTCTTGTGTTCCCCAACTTCTCCGAGACGCCAATCTTTGCCGAACCAGGTAAGAAGGTGGAAATCTCGGGCGACGCCTCGCACCTCAAGGAAATGAAAATCAAGGGTACCAAGGGCAACGAACTTATGTCGTCCTTCCGGGAACAGATAGCCAATGCCGCTCCACCGCAGGTGCGGAAATATGCCGCAACCTTCGTGGAAGACCATCCGGAATCACCTGTGGGCATCTATCTTGTGAAGAAATACATTATTTCCAACGTTAATCCCGACTATAAGGAAGCACTGCGGCTGGTAAAATTGATGAGTGCAAAACAACCGAACAACGGTACACCTCAACTGCTGGAGCGCATTCTGAAATCTGTGAACACCTGTACCGTAGGCAGCCGCTTGCCTCAGGCTACATTCTACGACGACCATGACAGAATGGTATCCACCTCCGACCTTATGACAGGCAAAGCCGTAATTTGTACCTGGGCGTCATGGAGCTTCGACAGTATGGACATGATACGAAGACTGAAAACACTGCGCAACAATGCCAAAGGAGGATTGAAAGTGGTGTCGGTGAACATCGACGCCTCCAGGCGAGAATGTCGTCAGGCTATGATGCGTGACACAATCCCCTGGCATAATATCTGCGACGAACGGATGTTCGAAGGTAAGGCCGTCAAACAACTGGCTCTTTATTCTGTACCATGCATCATACTTGTAGAAAACGGTCGCATTACTGCCCGAGACATTTCCATTAATGAACTGGAGAACAAACTGAAACAGTAGCAACAGCCCATGTTAGTAAAGACCTTTTCAGCTTCCGTCAACGGACTCGACGTTACACCTATCACCATCGAAGTAAGCATCATTCCCGGCGTGCTTTACCATCTCACAGGTCTCGCCGACACTGCCGTGCGCGAGGGGCGCGACCGTGTGGCTGCCGCCCTGCAGAACAATGGCTTCAAGTTTCCCATTGCCGATGTCACCGTGAATCTGGCCCCTGCTGACGTCCGCAAAGAAGGAAGTGCCTTCGATCTTCCACTGGCCATTGCCATACTTGCCGCCAACGGGCAAATCACCACCGTTGACCTGCAGGACTATATGATGGTGGGCGAGATGAGCCTCGACGGTACGTTGATGCCTGTCAAAGGAGCGTTGCCCATCGCCATCAAGGCAAGGGCCAACCACTGCAAAGGTCTTATCGTGCCGGAGGAAAACGCACGCGAGGCAGCTATCGTGAACAATCTCAATGTCTACGGCCTGCATCATCTCACGGAAGTGATAGACCTGGTTACCGGCAAGAAGAAATTTGAGCCTACCGTAGTGGACACCCGTAAGGAGTTTTACGAACAACAATATAACTTTGATTTGGACTATGCCGATGTACGAGGACAGGAGAGTGTGAAGCGAGCCTTGGAAGTGGCAGCGGCAGGCGGTCACAATCTTATAATGATAGGTCCACCGGGATCTGGTAAGAGCATGATGGCCAAACGTCTGCCTTCCATCCTGCCTCCACTTTCACTGGCGGAGAGCTTGGAAACTACACAGATTCATTCTGTGGCGGGTCTTCTCGGACGCGACTCAGCCCTCATCTCCCAACGGCCTTTCCGTGCACCTCATCATACCATCTCCGAGGTCGCCCTCGTAGGCGGTGGCATGACGCCTATGCCCGGAGAGATTTCACTGGCTCATAATGGCGTACTCTTCTGTGACGAGCTTCCTGAGTTTAATAAACATACTTTAGAGGTGCTACGCCAGCCGCTTGAAGACCGAGAAGTCACTATCTCACGCGCCAAGTACACAGTGAACTTCCCCTGTTCATTCATGTTCGTAGCCTCCATGAATCCCTGTCCCTGCGGCTACTATGGCGACCCCACTCACCATTGTGTCTGTACTCCGGGACAAATTCAGCGTTATCTTAACAAAATCAGCGGTCCGCTGATGGACCGCATCGACATCCAGTGCGAGATAACGCCCGTACCCTTCCGAGATATTTCAAAAGCACAACCGGGTGAACCGAGCAGCGCCATTCGAGAGCGTGTCATCAAGGCCAGACATATTCAGACCAAAAGGTATAAGGGACATTCTCACATCCACTGCAACGCGCAAATGACAGAACGCATGATTCACCAATATGCCGAACCGGACAACGAGGGCATGGAGATGTTGCGCAATGCCATGGAACGACTCTCACTTTCCGCTCGCGCTTACAGTCGTATTTTGAAAGTAGCACGTACCATCGCCGACCTTGCCGGCAGCGAACGTGTCACTGTAGACCACTTAGCCGAAGCCATCAGCTATCGACAACTGGACCGCGGCGACTGGGCAGAGAGAGGAATCTAAACAATTCATAATGCATAATTCATAATGCATAATTTTTAATACACAATTCATTAATGTATAATACATAATGCATAATTCATAATACAGAGATAGACGGAAGCGAAAGTAGATATTATTGAGAGTTCAAATCTCATTGAACGAATCTGCTTACGCTGACTTTAAAACAACAAACGGGATTGAAGTCATGGCAGATGTACTCACAAAAGAACAGCGACACAAAAATATGGCTGCGATCCATTCCAAGGACACGAAGCCGGAGATTATCGTGCGCAAATATTTGTGGAGGGCAGGTTTCCGCTATCGGCTCAACAGTCCGCGCCTTCCCGGTCATCCCGACATTGTGCTTCGCAAGTATTGTACTTGCATCTTTGTAAACGGTTGCTTCTGGCACGGGCACGAGAACTGCAAGTATGCAAATTTGCCAAAGACAAACACAGAATTCTGGACTAATAAAATAAACCTTAACAGAGAACGAGACAAGAAGGTTCAACAACAACTGGCAAAAATGGGATGGCACAGCATCACTATTTGGGAATGCGAATTAAAGCCACAAGTACGTGAAAAGACGCTAAAATCATTAGCTTTTACCCTCAACCACATTTATTTGGAAGACCATTCCTTCAAATACCGATTACCTGATGATGAAACCCTCTCCACGATGGCTGCTGAGCCTACGGGCTTTGATGATATGAAACAAGACTAACTGAATATGCTACATCAGGGGATGCCACGCAAAATCTATAATGAAATATTCATCATTTTTAGGTATTGTGAACACTTTGAGAATTATTTAACTTTGCACCCGATTCCGGGTAACGTTAAAAACGTAGCCCCAAGAAAGTAAAAAGATTTATTTTCGTCTCACGTTCCCTCAGCACTCTGCAGGAACCGAAAGACGT
>JBMNUW010000016.1:0-30217 GCA_050946475.1 Prevotella sp. | reverse complement strand
GAAATCAATCAAGATAAATGTCATTGCCTTTAAAAAAAAAGTTGTCCTTCGTTATGGTTTGTTGTCTTTGAAATTAATAAAACAAATAAGGACCAACGAAAGACAACTGGCTCGCGCGATGTATCAAACTAAAAAATGTGAAGATAAATTGAGCCTTTGTCTTAATATTTTTGTAAGTTTGCAATCAACTTATATCGTTACTACTGTGATCTTTTACCTATCTACATATCATAACGTTGTCAGAATTACTCGTCCACTGTTATTCATTCTGATTTTCCTCATCCTAAGCATCGTACAAGGCAAGTCTGCATCGACGCTCCCCTATCGCTATGTGAGTACAGTACAAACATCACTCTCTGATGAGACACGATGCCTGTTTTTCACCTCACAAGGTCTGATGTGCATCGGAACCAACTCGGGACTAAAGATTTTCGACGGATACTCTTTCCATTCATACAAATCTACGCCAAGCTACCCCAATCTGTTACCCAACAACACGGTGAAAGCCATGACAGAAGACCGAAACAACAACTTATGGCTCGGTACTCGTGATGGAGTAACACGTATCAATCTCAAGACAGGTGAGCACCGTAACTATCTAGCTTCTACGAAATGGGGACGGGAAGTAAACGCACTCTATACCGACCGACGAGGCAAGGTATGGGTGGGAGGCAGTGCCGGACTGCTATACTACGATGCAAAAAGAGACAAATTAGTGCCCTATAACAACGGACGACGAAGAACCATAGATTCCAAAGGCAACACATCTCCGTTGGATATCTCAGGACTAATGAGCATTACCGAAGACCACAAAGGCAATCTATTTGTAGGTACTTGGAACAAAGGTCTCTTCCGCATTGACCCGGTTTCCGGACGCATATACAAATATGCTGACGTATTGCCTAGGAGTTCCGCCTACAGTCTCTTCTTTGACCGTAAAGGCCGCTTATGGGTAGGCACCTGGGGTGCCGGTCTGGTGCGTCTCGACCATCCCTACAACCTTTCGAATCCAAGTCCTCATTTCTTCAGTGGAGGAGCTGGCAGCTTCGGCACCTATTATAAAGTAATAGAGGATCCGGTTTCACACACCATTTGGGCGGCCAACCGAGAAGGAGTGACGATTTTCTCCAACGGAGGTGACCTGCAACAGGCACACCATTACTCACAGGCGAAAGGAGCACCCGACCAGCAACTCCGATTCTGCAACGACCTTTACACCGACGGACTAGGCAACATCTGGATGGAGACACTTAACAACGGCATTGTCCACGTGAACACCACCTCACTGCCTTTCTCTACCTGGGACTTTCGACAAGCCGGTTACACCTTGCCTGTGACATCTGTCGTTGCCCTTTTCACCGACCATCCCGATGAACTATGGTGTGCCATGAAGCCTTATGGTATCGCACGTATCAATCCTCTAACGGGTCAGGTACAGTTCAACCAGCAGATTCCGGGCTTCGCCTCACTGCCCGAAGAGTTTATGCACACCAGCGTCACGGCTTTCGCACGCCGTTTCAACGGTGAACTGTGGATGGCCAACAACAGCTATGGAATCGGAGTCTATAGAGCAGGAAAGGGCGCCGAGCAGAAGATAAACACCAACACGCCCTATATTATAAGCAACTATGTCAACACGCTCTACCAAGGTTCCGGCAGAGTGATGTGGATTGGACAACAGTCGGGCGTTTCCCTTGCCATGCCAGACAACAGCGGACGAAAACTCACCATGAGGAGAGGTAAAGACGACTTCAGCCGTTGCGACGTGCGGAACATTATGCAGGATCACGAAGGCCGCACATGGATTTCGACGGAGAATGAAGGAATCATACGAGTGGAGGGCAACCCAATGCGACCCAGCACCCTAAATTACCATCACTACTGTCCCAAGAACCATAACTATATTGTTCACGATGCCACTGCCGTATTTCAAGACTCGCACCACCGTCTATGGGCTATTTCCAACAGTGGCGGCCTCTTCCTGTATGATAAAAGGAACGACTGTTTCAACCCTGTCAACGAGAAATACGACATACCCGGCGACCGTATCTTCGCCATCAATGAGGACAGGAACGGAAGACTGTGGCTTACTACCGACAATGCTCTGCTCTGTTTCTCACCAGAAAAAGACCCTTCCATTATCGCCATAGGAGAGGATGACGGATTGTCAAATCTGCTTTTTTATCCCAATGCTACTTGCAAAAGCGGTAATTTACTCTTTTTCGCCAGGCAGACCGGCATCTTCTATTTCAACCCTACTAAACTTTTATTGCGCCGTCAGACCATACCAGGACGTCTCGTCGTTACCAACGTTCTCATCGACGACAAGCCTCTGACGACTCTCGATTCCACAGAACGACAAATCTTCAGTAGCACCTTGCCTCTTTATACACGTGAAATCACGCTACCTGCCCGTTATCACAAGCTCGCTGTGGAGTATGCACTGCTGACTTACAGTAATATCGACCTTATTAAATATGCCTGCCGTCTTGAAGGCTACGACAGTGAATGGCACTATCAAGACAGTCCGACACACCAGGCTACCTACTCAAATCTGCCACCGGGAACCTACACGCTGCACCTCAAGGCGGCGGCAGGCAGTGGTGTCTGGGTACCTCTGCCCTACACCATCACAGTACGTATTCTGCCTCCCTGGTATGCCACGACTTGGGCTTACATCTGCTATGTACTTCTCCTTATCGCGTTGATTTACGCCCTAGTCAGATGGTATGGCATTCATCTGCGCACGGAGAACAAGCTGCGCATGGCCGTGGTCTTCACCAACCTCACCCATGAACTGCTCACACCACTCTCTGTCATCTCAGCCTCGGTGGACGAACTGAGAGGCAAGGCTCCACAATATGAGGACAACTACAGTCCCATCCAAAACAACATCACGCGACTGACACGTCTGCTCCGACAAATCCTCGAAGTGCGGAAGTCGCAGGCAGGACAACTAAAACTGCTTGTCAAGCGGTCCGACCTCTCCAGTTTCGTCAATAACGAATGCGAGACGTTGCGCCCCCTCACCGACGCACGTCAGATAAAACTCAACGTGTTGTTGCCGGAGAACAATGTCATGGGATGGTTCGATGCCGATAAACTGGACAAGATAATCTACAATCTCATCTCCAACGCCGCAAAATACAGTAGGCCGAAAGGTACCATCAACGTGAGTCTGTCATTATCCGGCTCACGTGCAACAATCACCGTAAGCGACAATGGCATCGGCATCTCAAAGGAGAAACAGAAACGTCTCTTCTCACGATTCTTCGACGGAGATTACCGAAGAATGAACGCCATGGGAACAGGAATCGGACTGTCGCTCACCCGTGAGCTCGTGACACTGCACCACGGCACCATCGAATGCGAGAGCGAGGAAGGACATGGCACGACCTTCACCGTGACCATACCCATAGAAAAATCGGCATACGGTGAAGATGAAATACAAAAGCGAGTGCAGAATGTGACCGAGGAAAATGAAACAGAAACGGTCAATGACGAGTCAGATATCGTTTCTGAAAACAAATCCTTGCAAACCGACATGGAAGGCAAGGAGGAAGAAAGCGGGAACAGGCATACGCTCCTCGTAGTAGACAACAATATGGAGATGCTCCATATTCTAAAACGGATTCTTGGCAAACACTACCGGGTGATAACGGCAAAAAACGGACTGCAGGCTTGGAATGCCATCCACCGACAACAACTCGACCTTGTGGTGTCTGATGTGATGATGCCAGTGATGGACGGACTGGAATTGACCAGCAAGATAAAGCAGGACCCCTACTACTCTTCTCTCCCCGTGATGCTGATAACCGCTAAGCCCGAGGAAGAATTTCACGACGAGGCGCTGAAAGTGGGAGCTGATGATTTTCTCACCAAACCTGTGAGAATGGATGTGCTATTGCTCCGCATACAAAACCTCATATCCAATAAGGAACGCATGATGAAGCAATGGGGAAGAACTTCGGCAGACGATATCGAGGAACCTCAACACAATACCAATCCCGATGCCATCTTCCTGCAGAAGGCACGCGATTGTGTGGAGCGACATATTGACGACAGCGACTTCAGCCGAGAAGTATTCGCTCAGGAAATGTGCGTCAGCAGTTCCACACTTTACAACAAACTACATGAACTCACTGGCAAAGGCATCGTGGACTTCATCAATTCTATCCGATTGGAAAAAGCCATCGAAATCTTCCGGAAGCAACCCGATATTCACATTACGGACCTTTCTTCAATGGTGGGATTCAATACTCCGAAATACTTTTCGCGCTGTTTCAAAAAGGTATATGGGATGAGCATCAAAGAATATTGCGAGAAACTATCGGAAGAGGCAGAATGAAGACCATTGCGGATACAATCATAATAAACAACGGGCGCACTCGCCTTCGAAAGATTGACGAGTGTGCCCGTTATTTTTAAATAGAGGTTATATTCTCATAATGACGACATACTGTGTGCCGTCAGGATCGCAAGTCAGTAAACCTGTGTAGCCGGAAGGTAAGAACGGGGCAAGCGACACAACAGAAGAGGACAGAAGCGAGGTGGTAGAACGGTCTACATTACTGTAATAAATCACATAGCGACTCGCCACCGTCTCGCCTGCAGCATAATGGTGAGGAACATTATTATATAAGGTATAGAGCCTGGCAGTAAGAATGGAATTATTATTTTCTTTTTCACCAAATGCCATCTTACCACTTTCACAGTCCTCGAGTGTTTCAACTTGTTTTTCCACCATTCTTATTCTGCTCGGTACTGCTTCCGTATTTTTCTGAAACACACCAGACTTGCCTTTCTGGTTTATGTCGCTTTTCTCCGAAAGCAGCCACACACCGACACTGTCCGGTTGTGCAATATCGGTCAGAACGACACGGGCTATCCGCTCACCAAGCATCTTGTCGTGTAAGGCTCGTCCAAGACGTTTCGACAGAACTTTCTCTTTCACGTACGATGAGAGCTTTCCTTTTTCCCCGTCTTCTACAGTTGTTATTCTGCCAGCTACGACTCCTAAATGATTATCCACATTGAGCCATGGCGTAGTAAATATCTGAAGACTGTCACCCGTCACCTCCATTGAATCAGTAGCCGTATAGAAAGTGCGCCTTTCCCGAGTGAATGGGTCCATGGATATTGCCAGCAGCCCACCTTCCTCGCGACGGACTGTAACGGGTCGACGGGCCGTGATACGGTCGAGATACACCAGTGCGTTGCCGGCGGTGGAACAGAGCACGAAATGATGATCCAGGGCAGAGTCGTTGGTCAGGAGCCGGCCTTCCATGCTCCAGGCGTCACCTTCAAGCCGATAACGCCCCGGCACCACAGGCACAGCATTAATATGACAACTATCCACAACCGTCCATCCAAGCAGATTGCCGGTATTATATTTCTTGAAAGGCACCACTGTTTTGTTCCTCCACATGTTGTTGTCGGTGAAATAACCTGTATAGCTACGGATGCCCGGAGCCCAGGAAAATACAGAAAAACGGTCTCTGGTGTGTCCGCGTACGATGTTCTGGCAAGGGAAGAGACGAGCCGAACTATGACGCTGACGGAAGTCTTCAAAGGTAGAGGGCCGCAACGATGCAGTGGGGTGCAGTTCATGCATGAGCCATGTCATCATCACGCGGTGAGCCTCTACGCCCATCCGTCTCGCTCCTATATCTGACCTGAGCAGCCATGAGCCGTCGGGAGTGGTACGCTGACGGGCACGTATCATCTGAAAGGCTCTGTTTTCAAGCATCAGAGCATCGGCATCGCGCAGGAAGGTAGCGTTGGTAGTAAAGGAAGTGATCTGGTCGTAGAGGAAAAGACTCCAGTCGTTGCCGTTGGGCATTGCAAGTTCTCCGTCGGCCAGAGCCAGCCAGTCGAGTACTTCATGCTGCACCCGCAAATTGTTGTGCATCAGCGCTTGGGTGTGCCAACGTTGCTTGCCGTAAAGTTGCCTTTGGAACAGTTCAAGAGCTAAGGCTGCCTCGCCCAGCTCCTGCATCACGACATTCTGATAACTGGTATGAAAGAAGTTGTGGTTCTGCAGCGTCCAGTCACTGTAGAGATTGCTGCCACGATAAAGGTCAGCCACTGTGCGACGGTCATACTGAGGGTCTATCACTGTACTATCGTGAGCGTCCGTAGAATGCGAATAACTGTTGATGGCAAAAAGCCTCAGTCTGTCAAACCACTGCGGTGCCTCTGCATCGTCAGGAAAAAGTCCAAGTGCGGCAGCTAATACACAAGCCTCCCAACCGTTTTCCTCTGCCTTGGTGTCACCTTGGAAACCAGTAGGCACCTGGCGTTCCAACTCATAGCGGCACTCGGCAGCCAGCAGGTCGTGCACACTCTGGCGCTGGACTTCAGTGAGGGCATTCCACTGAAAGAAAGCCGAGTAAGCCACCGACATGGCCCAAAGGGAACTCTCCCACATATTGTCACTGCCGGAAGTGGAGCCCCAGTATTTTCCATCCTTGCAGTCCGCAAGCCTGCATGCTTTATGGGTGGAGTAGGCATATACAAGCGAACGACGTGCCATGGTGTCAATATCCTGCCAACGCAACCCTTCAGGCAGTTGTACTCGTTCACGCCCGTATCGACTGAGGAAGGCACACACCATGGAGAGGTCGGCATTGGTTCTCACTCCGTCCTCATTGGCCACACCCGTGCTGTGACTCTTAAATGTAGCACAAGCTTCTCCCCTGCTATTGGAAGGCTGTTCCTGATAGTCGTTTCTTACATAAACCATGAAGTCTGCAAGCATTTGCAAGAGCTCGCTCTTCATCTCAGATTCCGGGATAAAGTCCGGACTCGTTGTTTTTTGTAGATTCGTTCCTGCCGCCCCCGTCGAAACACAGGGTAAGAGTGTGAGCAACAATAAGATAATCCTGGTTTTCATTGTGAATAGGTTTTGTGCAAAGATACGATATATTTATTGTAATCAGACCCGAAGAGGCAATTAATTCTGCAAGCAAGCCTTCTGGTTTCTTAGAAAATTGAATTATAATACTACAACAATAATACAGAAATGTTAAATGTTCCTTTCATCGGATATTTTGTTCGATAATTCAGAATTTCTTCAGAATTATACTGTAACTTTGTAAGCGATATATTATCAGAACGACACTAAAAACAAAAACGCTATGACTTTACCTGAAGGATTCCCAAGTATCGCTTATCAAAAGATAACGGTGGGTTCCCTCCTGCTCATCATCGGTATTTATTCCGTAACCATAATGCCGTGGCTGAGCTTAAATCAATTGATACGTATCGACCGCACCTTAATGTTGGGACTCAACAACGACGAAGGCCAATGGATGGACCAGTTTTGGTACGCCTATTCCTCTTTCGATGCCTGGACGGTGGCCATGGCGGTCATTGCGCTGACACTGTGGCGCAAGTGCAAAGGCTGTTGTCGCCAGCGACTGCTTTTCTTATTAACAGTAGTGCTTCTCTTCGTTCTGCTCGACCAGCTGTCTTCAGGACTCATCAAACCGCTTGCCGGGAGACTCCGCCCCTCACACGACCCAGTCATCGCTCCCCTGCTCCACTATGTCAACGGCTATCATGGCGGCCGCTACGGCTTCGTTTCCGGCCATGCCACGAATATCGCCGGACTGGCCACCTGGCTCTGTCTGCTCTTCCGCGACCGTCTGTCGCGCACAGTGTTCATTCTTTTTGCCGCAGCATTATGCTACTCGCGCATTTATCTCGGCGTACATTATCCCGGCGATATTCTCTGCGGTGCCCTTCTCGGCTTCACCCTCTCTTACGCGATTTTCCGCATCGTCAGTCGGTATTTTTCGTTCCAGACTAACCGTCGCCCCCGGCTACTCCTATACACCATCGGCCTTACAGTCGTTGTCCTCTTCGTTTATTCTGCCTGTATCGTTGCAGCCAATTCTCCAAAACCGTTGCTGGCAGCACTGTTCCAGTAGGAAACTTTATTAATAAACGAAGACCTTGAAATGTCCTAATTGACCTTGAGCTTCATTTCCCGTTGAGGGCAAGATGTCGAAAGACGATACCGTCTGGACGACACCTAAATCAATGACAAGCAAATGTGGAAAAGCAGCTCCCGGTTCAGTCTGCCAGCAAGTTGATTCCTGGAGGTCAAACGCTTTGTCACCTGTATGATTCCCCATGAGGTTCTCGCTCGTGGCATATTTCACCTTCCACTGGTCACGGTTGATTCGCTGACCTTTCTCATTCTCAAGATACAACTCGGCTATGGCAGCAGGAGCTTTATCTTGAGCACTCTCTACAAGAATGGCGACATAACGTCCTTGTGCAGGATGACTGAAGCTAAAAGTCTGCCAGCTTTTATTATCCTCCGCCTGCCCGACGAAAACAGGCGTTGCCGAATTGAGGTCAGGGCGGTCTCCGATATTATTATGCTTTGCCGAACTCTCCAACTGCAATTTATTAAGTTCGGGCTTGTCCTGTGCCCACACGTCAGGCAAGGAGTTCTCTTCATTTTCCTCCTTATCAGAGCCGAGGATGTCGAGGATGAGCAATTCGTTCTCGCCTTTCTTGAGCCAACATCCCGGGCAGTAGAGCGTCTGCTGCGGACCAATGCGCCAGAATCTTCCCAAAGGATGACCATTGACATATATTTGTCCTTTACCCCATTGTTCCATGTTAATGAAAGTATCACCCGTTCTTTTCAAGTTGAAGCTATAACGAGCCACAACACCATTGCCCACATTCAGTTCATTAAACTTATCGTCCGAACCGTTCCACACATTCTCTGATATTTGCTCAGATAATGCATTCTTCAATTGCCGGAAATCGTCCGGTACTGTCACCATCGTCCACTGGCGAGGTGTCCATTGCCAGTCTCCTTCCTTTGTAGACATTGAAATGGATACATCTCCCACAATGCCTTTATAGTCCTTTATGGCGTGACCGAAGTTGATGCGTCCCATTCCCTCGACAAGGATAACGAGCTGGTCGCCTTTTTGAACCGGCGGCAACAATATGGAATTTTCGTTCTTCACGCGGTCAATAGTGCCTATCTTCTTGCCGTTGATGAACACCACGGCATAGTCGTGAGCCTCAACTTTCATCAGACTCTGCTCACGGATGGCTGGCAACTTTGTTTCATAATACATCAGTCCCCAGCCCATGTCCATGTCCTCAAAGGTGAGAGGATGGTCTGCCTGACGGACCTTGGAAGCTGCGCTAAGAATGGAAGTCACTTCCTTCAGTTTGAAGTTTCTGACCGAAATCAACGGCTGCGGCGACTTGGGCACGGATGGCAGTTTCTTCCCGTTGGTGTATTTTTCCAATGTTGCACGCAATTCATAATATTTCGGGGTTGGCTGTCCCCACTCGTTGACGGGAGCATCGTAGTCATAAGACGTTACATCCGGTGCGAAGCCGGGACTGTTGGCCCCAGCCCAATGTCCCCATGAAGTACCTCCATGAGTCATATAGAGGGAGAAACTGATTCCCTTGGAAAGCATCTCGTCGATGCCCTCCACCATATCCTTGGCAGGTCGCGTTTCGTGACGTGCCCCCCACTTGTCGAACCAACCACTCCAGAACTCCGAGCACATCTTCGGGGCGTCGGGCCGAAGTTCACCCTGTCGCTTGAACTGCTGGTCGATATCGGCACCGGTGCCGAAGTTCATCGTCCACACCAAGTCGTCGAGTCCGTTCTTGGTGAAATTACTTGCCCAATCGCACTGGAACAGTACAGGTCCGGCCTGTTGTGCTTGATTTCCCCGGAACCAGTAAGTCTTCAGCGTGTCACGTATGGCAGCCACATAAGCCTTGTCTTCTCCATAACTGCCGTATTCGTTCTCCACCTGCAGCATGATGAGAGGTCCGCCGTGGGCTATGCTGAGCGGCTCAAGCTGTTCGGCTACTTTCTTTTCGAAGATACCCACCCGCTGCATGAAGTAGGGGTCCTGCTCGCGCAATCGAATGTCTTTCTTCTTAAGCAGCCACCAAGGCAGTCCGCCCATCTCCCATTCGGCACAGACATACGGACCCGGACGCACGATGACATACATGCCGTTCTTCTGGGCCAGTCGGCAGAAGGCGGCCACATCATTGTTGCCGGTAAAATCGAACTGCCCTTCCCGGGGCTCATGAATGTTCCAGAACACATACAGGCAGACGGTATTCATACCCAAGGCCTTGCACATCTTGATGCGGTGCTCCCAGTAGGGTCGAGGGATACGCGGATAATGGAGTTCGGCAGCCTTGATGACGAAAGGCTTCCCGTTGAGCAGGAATGTTCCCTTGCCCGTGGTGAAAGACCCGCCAGAATTGGCTAACCCTTTGGTGGGATATAAAAATATGAGCAACAAAAACAATAGTGTTGCATGAAGTTCTAATTTCTTAATGAGATTCATCTTCTTTATTTATTAAACTTACGCATGTAGGGCGGAGTCAATGGAGAAGCAATTTGAGTTAGGAGATAGGAGTTACTGCGCCTACACCTACTATAACCTACTTCACTCACTGAACCTAATCAACTTTTCCAACAGTTAAGTGCGCCAGCTAATTATGAATTATGAATTATGCATTATGAATTACGCTTTAATAGAGGTGGGGAGTCAACGACCAAGTATCGAGCTTCTTTATCGTAGGCTCACCTTTGGCATTAAAGTCTATTGGAAGCCAAAAATACTCAGAATGTGCTAAGTCTTTCGGATTCCAGATATCCCCCATGAACATGAAAGTCTTGTCCGGCAATTGCAGGATATAGGTTCCTTGTCCTCCAAATGTTGTTTCGGAACCTTTACCCACAAAAGGTGTATCGTGCTGAGTCCACTGGCCCCATATCGAAGTCGCAGAGAACATCCGTGCCTTGTTGGGAGCCCAACCTGTGCATCCGGACGTTATCATCCAATACGTGCCATCGTGCTTCATCAGTGTCGGAGCCTCATTCTGTCCTCCGGGGGCAACACGAACATAACGCCCTGTATGGTAAAGGTAGTCCGGCGTGAGCTCGGCAATCTGCAAGGTGAGATTCTCCTCAGAAGCAAAGATGTGATAGGCTTTTCCGTCATCATCGACATAAAGAGTCATATCGCGCGACATTTGTCCGCCTGCGAAGTCACGTTGCATGAACATTCCTCCCTTCACGGCTTTCATCCATTCAGGCGTCCACCACTCGGAATAATCACTAAGGTTCCATTTCCTCGCTCTGTCTGCCGTCGACATGTTTTCCGGATATTTGCCAGGATTGGCTCTGCCAGAATACAAAAATTTATAAGGTCCTGTCACCTTATCTGCTATCGCTACACCGAATCGGGCTGCCTCATAGCCCTTGCCTTTCAGTTCCAAATGGAACCAGAGGACAAACTTACCTGTCTTGGCACAATAGAGGACTTTTGGACGCTCCATAATACATCCCCGCGCGATGTCGGAACCCGGCTCTGAGGATACGGAAAGAGCTACGCCCTCGTATTTCCAATGGCTGAGGTCCCGTGACGAATAGCAGGTTACACCTACTTCGGTGCTGCCGCCGCGGTTCGGGCGATGCTCGCCAAACCAGTAATAAACACCTTTATAGAGCAGCAGTCCGCCTCCATGGGCATTGATAAGATTGCCATCCGTATCCTTCCATGTACCACCGAATGTAACATCGCCGGCATGGAGACATTGTGGCACAAACAACAGAAGCGACAAAAGAATGACCAGAGGCTGTTGGATTAACTTGTTCATAAGAAATACTTTCTTAAAAATAATAAGGGCGAAAGGATGACTAAGCTGTCCTTCCGCCCTTGGTTAATTTGTAAAAGTAAGGAATGTGGTAAAGTCCACTCTACTCCATTTACTGTTGTCTATTACTGTTGGGCAGCTTCTCCAGCCGTAGTTGACCAGTAAGGATTCTGGTAAAGAGGAGACAATGAAGGTGTGGCATGGTCACTTGCGGTCAGCAGGAACTGTCTGGTAGGCAACGGTTCCAGGTAATGAGCCATGTGCCAGGTATAACCATCCCAGTAGTTGTTGTTAGCTTCTACGACTTCATAAGGACGATAGTATTCGCTCAAATCGGGTGAAGAAACATTTGCTCCGGCTGATCCGTCTGAAATCAGGTTGTCATACCATTCTGACATCGACCAGTCGCTGGAGTTGCTGCTCCAAAGATGAATACCCTCCACATGATAACGTGTGTCTACCATCTGGTCGAGAGAACGCCAGCGCTGAAGATCCATCCAGCGAAGTCCTTCTGCCAGAAGTTCGCAACGACGCTCACGACGAATGTTATACATCACCTTATCCGTAAGAAGCTGACCTGCTGTGTAGGCACCCCAGTCAAGCGTTTCCTGACTCATGTCGGTGGCAGCAATCGTAACGGTGGGGTCGACAGCATCGCCTGTGAATCCGGCTTTCTCACGAATGGTACGCCAGTATTCAAGGATATGACCGGAATTGATGTCATTTGTCAGCATATACTCAGCTTCCATATAGTTGAGCAAGGCTTCCGTTGCACGGAAAACTTCACAAGCATTGTATGAAGCTCCGTTACCTGTAAGTTCCTTGTCAAATGTACCGCCCTTACGGATGGTATAACCAGTGATATAGCCATCCTCGGCATTCTTGTTTGTGATGGCAGGAACCGTCTCAAATTCAGTATAGTGGTCCTCAGAAGCATCCATATTCTTGAAGCAGTTGCACTGACCTGGTTCCTTGAGGAATACTACCAGGCGAGGATCACGGTTCTCTCTCACTTTATGGAGAGAAGTGTCACAATAGGTATATTCGCTGGCATAGATGGGACGTCCGTCCTTCATCAGATAGCTTTCAACAAGACTGCGGGTGAAGCCCGTGCCAATGTTTCCTTTCTGCACAGCCACCTCAACGTCGTTCGTCACACCCAGTTCCTTGTCGTACTGACGCCAAAGCAACACCTCAGGCGTTGATGACATGTCGGTAGTTCCCCAAATATTCAGGTAAGGATTTTCCGCATCGGTAAGACTCTGTGGAACCGTGCCCGTATTTGTTACCAGTTCGCCTTTATATTTCTCGGCAACTATTTCTGATGCGCTCACAGCCTCATTGAGGAAATAGGTAACCTCATTATCTATGGAGCCCGAAGGATAAGTGTAGTTTTCGTTGTAGTCTTTCTCTGCACCTGGCCAGTTTTGTCCTAAAGGAACGAATGGAGTTCCCTTGAAATTGTTGAGCCAGGAAGCCTCATAGAGGGCCACACGCGACTTTAACAAATAAGCAGCATCATAGGAAATACGAGTGTGCATGCTCTCGAAATCCTCTTGCAAATAAGTAGTAGCTGTATCGAGCGTGTTGACGATGAATCGAGCCACCTCATTGCAAGGACTGCGCTTGTCGGCTGCCACAAGAATGGCTTCGTCATCCGGCAATGCCTCGGTGATAATGGGTAAATCACCAAAGCGTTGCAGTAACTTGAAGTATTCGTAAGCCCGCAGGAAATAGAGCTCACCTATATACTGTCTGAGATTGGTGTCACTGCCGCTTATTTCACCGGCCTCGTACTTAGCCAAAATAGTCTGCAACTGATAGTTGACATTTCTCACATTGCTCCAGTCCCAGTCATCGTTGGTGGAAGAAGTGAGCCACAATCCGTCAGCAAATTTTGCATCAGGAGTCTGAGCGGCTTGATTGTCCGTATTATTGTCATTGACATAAGTTCCATAATTCCATGCGCCATGCCCCGGCAGAATGTCAGTATAAAGAGCATTGGCTGCTGCCTCCACCTGGTCTTCAGATGTAAAGAATCCTTCCGGCGTCAGACTCGAGGGAGGTTCCTGCTCCAGAAAATCGTTGCATGAAGAAAGTGCGCCGACAAGAGCGAGGGAAACGAAAATATTATATTTTACTTTCATAGTTCTCAACTGATTAGTTAAAATGAAACATTGATACCGAATGAATACGTCTTCGAAAGAGGATAAGCATTGTTGTTGTTAGTGCCTATGGTCTCCGGGTCAAACTGCTCCGGCATATCTGTGATAGTGAAAAGATTCTCTGCCGAGAAGAACACGCGGACTTTTGACAAGCCGATATGCGACAAGAGAGAAGAAGGAAGAGTATAACCTATCTCAAGGTTCTTCAGACGCATGTAGGCAGCGTTCATCAAATACCTGGACTGGCACTCTGTGTTCTTGCTGCTGTAAACCGGACGAGGCAGGAAGGCATCGGTATTCTCACTCTGGTAGCCGTTTATCACAGACCAGGAGTTAGCATCACGATAGTAGTCTTGAACGGCGGTCAAACCTGCGCACCACCATGTTCCACTGTTGGTGGCTCCGAAATAGAACTCGCGTCCGCCCCAGGAGTTACCACACCAGTAGTCACGCTTCAGGACACCCTGGAAGAAAGCACGGAAATCAAAGCCTTTCCAACCGGCAGTCAGGTTTAAACCAAAGAGGAAACGAGGCGTGCTGTTACCGATGACCTTCAAGTCTCCATGATCATCAAGTGTCTCAGCTCCACTGGAAATCTTATTATCCCCGTTGAGGTCTTTATACATGATGTCGCCGGCTGCCCAGTTGCTTCCAAGAGCACTCTGGTCTGCATTGGCAAGGTGTTCGTTCATCTCTTCGTCACTCTTGGCAATACCTTCTGTCTCATAGCCCCAGATTTCATTGATGTAACGGCCTTTGATGTAAGTCCAGATAGAGTTGGTGGGGTTGTTAGGATAACGTGTAATCTTCGTTCTTGCATCCGAGATATTGAACGTGATTCCGTAATTAAAGCCGTTATGCAGGACATCCTTCCAGGAAATGAGGAATTCCCATCCTGTGGTGCGTAAGTCAGTATTATTCGTCGTAGGAACATCAGTTCCGAGAATTGCGGGCAACTCAGGAGCGTTACCGACCATATCTTTGGTGTTTCGTACGTAGAAATCGAAAGAACCGGTAAGCCGATTGTTGAGTGCTCCCCAATCAAGTCCGATATTGTAGCTTTCTACCTTTTCCCATGTCAAGGAAGTTGATACGAGGCCAGGTGCAGAGGTCGTATTTGTCTTACTGCCGTTTTGGAGCCATGTACCGGAATTAGAGTTATAAGTGATGGTCTGATAGGTCTGATACCAGTTATCGGTATTCTGGTTTCCCAAAGAACCGTAAGAGAGACGTAACTTCAACAGGTTGATGGCGTTGCTGAGAGGCTTGAAGAAGTTCTCGCGAGCGATATTCCAGCCAAGTGAAACTGAGGGGAATGCACGCCACATGTTGTCGGTACGGAAACGGGAAGTACCGTCATAACGAAGGTTGAACTCAGCAAGATATTTCTCGTCGTAGTTATAATTTATACGACCGAAGAAGCCGGCGGTCTGCCATTGATTCCGTGAACCGTTTACGCTGGGAATCACCTGACTGCCCTGATAGCTCAATCCATTGGTCAAGTCTACTTCCGATTTGTCGGGGTCGATAATGCCATCACGCTGCAAACCAAAAACAGTCTGTTTCAGTTGCTCTGCCTGGAAACCAGCCATGACATGAAAATTATGCTTTTCTGCTAATGACCAGTCATATTCGGAGTAAGCCTGGAAGTTGAAATAGTTTTCCTTCAGTTCATCCTCGTGAACATTGGAGCTTTGGCGATAAATCACCGGGTTTCCGTTAACATCGTGATTATAGGTACGCTGACTGTCCCAATGGCGCGTGGTATTATCCGTACGATAGGTAAAGTCTAGGTGCGTTTTCCAATTTTTGATAGGTTCGATAATAAAACCAATCTGTTGGGTGTTAATATCTCTCTGCTTGGTATCCTTACCTCCTGTAGCAAGACTCAGCGCAGGTGAAGGTGAATCATAGTAGTAACCATTGCGATCGTAAACCGGCAAAACGGGCCATCCCTGACGTGCCATGTTGGTATACATGCCATCAGTCATGTCAGCCGGACGCTTATAGTCTCTGCGTGTATAGCGCATGCTATAGTTCATGCGAAGCCAGTCGGTGAGTTGTGCATTGATTTTAGCCATGCCGTTATAACGCGACTGCGTATCTTCGCTGAGTTTCATGAAGCCGTCCTGATTAAGATAATTGAACGATACGTAATAGTTCATCTTTTCAGAACCACCCGATATACTTGCATTATGTTCCTGGGCAAAAGCCGTATTCTTGTATACGACATCGTACCAGTCAACATCATCGATACCATAACCATAACCATCGGCCCAAGTGGTGCCATTCAGCGATTCTATGCTATACAGGATGGTACCATCACTGGTAATGCGCTGACCGGGTCCATAAGGTGTGGCATTGTGATAAGCTACAATCTGTGCCATGCGGTCATCAGAAAAGAACACGCCATCGCCGCCATTATAGTTGGTATCGTTCATCCATGCTGCAAAGTCCACCGAATTCATCATGTGTTTTTCCCTGATGAGATTGGACCAGCGGAAACTATTGTTATAGTTGATGGTTACCTTGCCACCGCTCTTGCCGCTCTTAGTAGTTACAAGAATAACGCCGAACGGTGCTCTTGAACCATAAATAGAACTTGCGGCTGCATCTTTCAGTACAGAGATGCTTTCGATGTCCTGAGGATTGATGGTATTCAAGTCACCCTCTGCACCATCAATCAAGACCAGAGGATCGCCACTGGAACCTTCGCCGATGGTACCGGTTCCACGAATGTTAATGCTGGGATTTGAGTCTAGGTCACCTGTTGAAGAAGATATTTGAAGACCCGGCATCATACCTTGCAGAGCTGCTACTGCGTTGCTAACCGGACGTTCTGCCAGTTCATCACCGTCAAGAGCTGCCACTGCACCCGTCAAGTCTACTTTCTTCTGTGTACCGAAGCCCACAACAACGACCTCATTAAGCGACTTTGTATCTTCTTTAAGTTGAACTTGCAGGTTGTTACCATTTACTTTAACTGTTTGCGTGGTAAAACCTACATAAGAAATAGTAAGCTGGTCTCCCTGATTGGCTTCTATGGAAAAGTTTCCGTCCAAATCAGTTATGACTCCCTTGTTTTGTCCGGCAATCTTGACTGTGGCACCAATAATAGGCTCGCCACTAGTGTCGACTACCTTACCTTTAATCGTGTTCTGCTGCTGAACATAAGCATCAACAGATGCCGACATTGGGACTGCTGAAAGCACAGTTGGAAACAGGAAGAACGGAACTGAAAACACGACCGTTTTTAGTCCTTTTTGTTTCGACAAGTTTGGAATTAAGTGTTTCATAACAGAAATTTTGAGGTTATTTTTAGTTTTTGGCTCATTCAATAGGATTGTTTCGTATGCTAAAGATAGTTCTAATCTTTGCTAAATCTACAAGCAAGCACCAACGAGACAAATTTGAATTCTGCAACAAAATTAAGCGAATCGTAACAAATCAAACAACTCTTTTAGTTCAATTACAGATTTCAAATCGTTCCTGAACGATTCGTGCTCTCACTAAGAACGATTTGTGCTCTTTTCGGACAATCAAGCCTTTAAATAATTTATGAATTTATGTCAAGCCGATTAAACTAAAATTATTAACTTTGCAAAAAGAGGATATGAAACATAAATACACCATATTATATTTATATTATGTCTTGTTGGCTCTCTTCATTTTTACTCTGACCTGTAGTCGGAGCATGGCTGCCGGATGGCGTATGAGAGTACTTGACATGAAAAACGGACTCAGCAATAACAACGTGGTGAGAGTTATTGTTGACAAGAACGACGTCGTCTGGGCAGCAACAGAAGACGGTCTCTATGGGTTCGACGGTGTCAACTTTACGACTTTCCAGCAAGGCTCCGAAGGTCTTTCTGCAAATGCCCTCAACTGTATTCTCGACGATCCTACTGAACCATGGTTGTGGATTGGAACCCAGCGAGGCGGCCTCAACCGACTTAACTATACCACCAAGCAGATAGAACATATTCCCGTCAATCCACATAACTATGGCACCGCATCAACCGGCATTACCCGGCTTTTCTCCGATGATGAAAACAAGATATGGGTCGTAAACTATGAAGGAGGACTTGATTGCTATGACCCTAAAACAAAAAAATTCACCCATTACAATAAAAAGAATGTCAAAGGCTTGACCGACGACAGGCTGCTATGCGGTATTTCCCTCGGCAACGGCCTCATTCTGGCAGGACATATAGAAAGCGGATTAAGCCTCATAGACATTAAACATCGAAGGGCAATTAACTACCGGCACTCCAACACAAACACAAATTCCATCAACGACAACGAAGTGACTTCACTTCTCCGAGACAGGCAAGGCCGTATCTGGGTGGGAACAGCCCAGGGGCTAGACCAAATGGATATGGCCAGAGGAACCTTCATCCATTGGAAACAAGGTATATGGGATAAGCATCGTATTTACGACATACATCAAATGGAAGACGGCAGCCTGTGGATTGCCGCAGAACTGGCAGGGGTTGTCGTGATGAAACCGCAAACTTTAAATGACAACACCAGTGCATCTCCCGACATGATTTTCACGGATGGTCTTGCACCATGGAGCCTTCCCGGGAAAACCGTCCGCAGCATTGACGAAGACCGATTCGGCAACATCTGGATGGGAATGTATGGACAAGGACTTGTCTTCGTAACAGCAACAATGCCTCTTTTCGAGAAAATAATTTATTCTCCTATCCCCACTCCCTTCAACATCACAACTACATCCGTTCTTTCGGTATGTGCCGACAACGACGGACAAATATGGGTGGGAACGGATGGAACGGGCATCAACCTTATCGACAAGAACGGAGTGAGGAATGTCAATTTCCGTCTACTGAACGGAAAGGCCGTGCAGGCACTCACCATGACAACCGACGGAACTATTCTAATGGGGTGCTTCTATGGCGGAGCATTCATGAAAACAGGGGGGAGTAGAGGCATTACTCCACTGTTTCCACATCAGCCCGACATTGACGTCCGGCATATCGACTGCGTGGAAGGAGGGAAAATATTCTTCAGTACTTCAAGCGGACTGTTTATTGCCGACGCGTCACAATTAGGAAATGACGAAAAATACATAAAATACATTCCTAAAATCAGTCCGCTGGTGAGGGCAACCTGTCGTGACAAAAAAGGCAGAATATGGATAGGCACTTTCAACAATGGAGTGGAGGTGCTGTCACCACAAATGAAGCCTGTAGCCCACTTCGCCAACGGAAAAGAACTGACAACCAACACCGTCAATCATGTGTTTTGTGACAGGCTGGGACGTGTCTGGGTGGCAACAGACCGGGAGCTCCTTTGCTTTAGTACCAACTCTATGAAACACTACAAGCGCTACGACACACGAAACGGGATGAAAAGTTCATGCGTTCGAGCCATAGCACAGGACATAGACGGTAACATCTGGGTGAGTACCAATTTGGGCATCAGTTGCCTGAAAAAAGGAGAAAACAGATTCATCAACTTCGACTATACAGACAACATTCCTGCAGGGAACTTCATTGCAGGGTGTGTGTCGCATACCTCGTCAGGTCTCCTGCTTTTCGGCTCCAACAATGGTCTGTGCTATTTCAATCCCCGGCGTGTTCTTGCCAAGACCGAAACTCCCGCTGTAAGAGTTACAAGTGCCTTCGTCTATTTCATGGACGGAAAGCGAGACTCTACATTTACACTTCTCGGACGAGACAAACTGCAACTCGACTACAACCAGCGTACCTTGCGTCTCTATTTCGGACTGAGAAACTTTGCTTATGATGGTCAGGTGGAATTCCAGTATCGTCTGAACGACAACAAGGAAGAATGGATTGAAACAACTGGCAATAACATTCTCTTCAACCATCTTTCACCCGGAAACTACAAGGTTGAAATCCGTGCTCGCATTCACAACAAGCTATGGTCCAAGGCAACGGTATTCTATATCCATGTTTCTCCCCCATTCTGGTTGACATGGTGGGCCAAACTGGCCTATTTGCTCATTTCCGTCACAGTCATCATGGCCATACTAAGATTCTACTTACGCAACGAGAGACTGAAACTTTTATATGAGTCGGAAAAGAAAAATCATGAGAAAGATTTAATGCTCAATGCCGAGCGTACACAATTCTACACGAATATTGCCCACGAACTTCGCACACCTTTGACGCTTGTGATAGGGCCGTTGGAAGAGCTTACGCATGAGGTAGCCGCTACTGGAAAATTAGGCAAACGAATAAGGGCCATATATCATAGCGCAGAACGTCTCAACGAATTAATCGGTCGCTTGCTCGAACTGAGAAAGTCAGCTCAACACGCCCGCAAACTACATGTGCGCCGCGGCAACATCGTTGAGGCATTGGAAAAGATGTTCAGCCAATACCAAGAGCTGTACAAGCAAAGCTCTATCAGAATAGAATTCCATGCCACCGACAAAGTCATCAACATGTTCTTTGACAAGGATGTGCTCACTATCATCATGGACAATCTGGTGTCCAACGCCATAAAATATACCCCTGAAGGAGTCGTGACTATCGGCATAGCAAAATGTACTGTCAACGACAAAGACTATGCAGACATCGACGTGACGGATACAGGCTACGGCATTGACCCGGAAACGCTGCCACACATCTTTGAAAGATTCTATCAAGGACACGGCCCTCATCAGACGACAGGAACCGGAATCGGTCTTGCAATTGTGAAAAGCATGGTGGAACTACATCATGGTTCCATTAATGTGGAAAGCAAAGTCGGTGTCGGGAGTAAATTCACATTCCGTCTACCCTGCTACGACGGCTATGATAATGACGAAATCGACGAGGCAAAGCCAGAAGATGACGAAGAGTCGGTAAGCACTAAAGCCATATCACCCTCAGAGACTTCTGAGATGACAAACGATAAAGAACTTCCACGACTGCTCATTGTGGAGGACAACGACGAAATTGGTCAATACATTGCAGATTGCTTGAAGAGCCGATTCGAAATCTTTACCGCTTCTGATGGCAAGAAAGGTGTAGAAACTGCTTTCAGAGTAATACCCGACATCATCATCAGCGATATCATGATGCCCAATATGAGTGGAATTGATTTATGTAAAGTCCTTAAAAACGACCTTAGGACCAGTCATATCCCCATCATTCTGCTCACGGCTAAGGATTCGGCGGCCGACAAACAGGAAGGCTATGAGGCAGGAGCCGATTCATACATCACAAAACCTTTCGTGAAATCGCTCATAGAGAGTCGAATCGACAATCTTATCGCCCAACGACAACGTTTCATAGAAATACTGGGCAATGACTCGTCACAGAATGGAGAGGATGCAAAAAGAAACTTGTTGCTATCCTCATTGACCCAGATAGACCGAGAGTTTCTTGAAAAGATAAACCATGTCATAGACGAAAACATCGACAAGGAGTCCATTGATGTAAGTTCTCTCGCAGGGAGTCTCAATATGAGCCACAGCACCCTATATAGAAAGATGAAGTCGCTGACAGGAATGTCCGGTAACGAATATATCAGGAAGCGCAAAATGCAATTCGCCGAGAAATTACTGTTGGAAGGCAAATATACGATAGCCGAGATAGGCTATCGAGTCGGCATATCCTCAACATCTTATTTCAGGAAATGCTTTAAAGAAGAATTTGGCATGACTCCCTCCGAGTATCTGAAAAAAATCAGTAATACATGATGCAACCACTCTATACATACCGTAACTTCTAAAGTCTGCTCTTAAGAACATACAGTCGCATTAGAGAATACATCATTTTCCCGAATTAACCGGATATTATTTACTGAAATACAAAAATGGCTCGCACGACATATTTCGAGCGAGCCATTTTTGTTTTCATATAACCATAAAGTTTCTGCACTTCTGATATAATTGGAATTAGCAATATCCCTCAAGACCCATGAAAAACAGATGAAATCGGATAAAAAAGAATCATTTGTATTGTTTGGGGTTCACTCCGAAAGCCTTTTGAAAGCATTTGGCAAAATAGCTGGAATCGGAAAAGCCGACCATATACATCACCTCCGACACAGAGAACTTTTCCTCCTTAAGCAACGCAGCGGCACGTCTCAAACGTATGCTTCTGATAAACTCCACTGGAGTCATGCCTGTAAGCGTCTTTATTTTTCGATAGAGTTGCTTATTACCAATACCTAATGTCTCTTGCAGTCGTGTAACATTGAAATCTGAATCTACAATGTTTTTCTCTATAACTTCGGTGACTTCGGCAAGCAACTTCTCATCGGAACTGTCTCTGATCACTTCTTTGGGTTTTACTTCAATGGGCTTTGCTGTATAGCGATTAATAGCAAAGATCAGATGAAAGGTGAGGATGTCGGAACCTATTTCCACGTCAAGTCTCCCTCCATTCTGTTGAACATAGTCTTTTACCTTATAGATCGGGGATAGCGACTGGAACATCATGGCTCTTTGCTCTGTGGAAAGAGTAATACGATTGCTCTGAAGCATAAAGGAAACTTGTTCGTCCACCATATTAGTTTCCACCGACACCGTTACAGCGGCCTGGGATTGTGATTCATCGATAAGATAATCCATCAACGAGGTGAAAAGATTGTGCCAGCTAATGATATCCACATCCTCAAAGAGCACGCCTGTGTTGGTTATAAACGAAAGAGAAAGTTTTTTCGTCTTTGCCTTTTCCTTATAGTCCCCCACTAACAGTCGCAAGTATTCAATGGTATCAACAGATGTCGGGTCGGCATTCTCTTGCATTCTTTGTTCAGTCTCCACGACAAGCTCGCGATGAACCAATGTAATCATCTCTGCCGATTCTTTGCGCATGACATCCCATTCCTGCTGCGACTTCATTTTTTCAGGCTCTTCTTTCATAGAGGGTGAGAGCATGTGATTCGCTGTGGTCATCAGCAAGCTCAAGTGCTGATTGAACTTCTGCGCAAGGCGGGCGTAGAAGGAGGTCTTTAACTGGACCTGTTCCAGAATTTTCTCCTTTTCCTTCTGTGTCTCACGCAAGCACTGACGCACTCTCCAAAAATTGAATAGCCAGAAACAAAGCAACATGAAGAGCAACAGATAAATCATCCTGGCCCAAATAGTAAGATACCAAGGCGGCAGAATACGAAGTCGAAGACTATATATCTCCCCATCCGGATGACCGGCTCCATCAAGTGTCTTCACCACTAGTCGGTAACGACCATAGGACAGTCCGCTATAGGTTATACGTCCTGAGGTATTATCAAGGGTAGTCCATCCCTTGTCAAGTCCTTCCAGCTTATAAGCATAGAGGGCAGAAGGAAAGTTGTTATAGGGGAAATCAGTTAAGCAGAAAGCCAAATCGTTCTCTTTATATTTCAACTCGATTTCCTTACAGCTACTCACGTTTTGTCCAGCTTTATCATAGAGTTTGCCATTGACAAAGAGTGCGGCTAAGGTCATTGTGGTTTTCCTATGCTGCCTCAAGAGCTGTATTATCTGCGTAACATCAACACGATAAAAGCCATCATTTCCGGCCAAATAGACATTGTCATCTTTTGCCGAATAAACTGCGGCGTTGATATTGGAAGCTGGCAATCTGAAGTTGGTAATCTTGCCGTTCATATCATAGATGAGACACTCCGATTCTGTAAAAATCCACATTGATTGTTTCACGGCACAAATAGCCCTTACTCTTCTATAGACATTGTTATCGCTGAAAGAAATGGTAAGAGGTGCTGACGAAGGCGATGAAAAAATATCGATTCCTCCATCATAACCAACCCAGAGGCGTCCTTTCGAATCGGTAGCTATAGCTCTATACATCTTTGAAAGATTGTATGTCTTCACCCTTTTCTGCCCTCTTGGCAGACAGACCAATCCCTTCTCATTGACCAAGGCCCATACATTGCCCTTGGCATCAATGACGAGTTCACGCATGCGGATATTGGGTAGACCGTTTAGCATCGACAAATGATAATCTGCAACGCAATGCCCGTTAGAGGCAAGTAGACGTCGCTTGGAGATGACAAAAATACCGCCCATATAAGAGGTAATCCACAAACGGTGTTGCTTATCCATGGCAATGTCATAGGCCCAAGTTGTAGAGTAAACGCCTGAACGATCAGTGATGATGAAGTTACGGAACTGACGTGTCTCAGGATTATAGAAGTTGATGCCGTGATCGGTTGCTAACCATAGTGATCCATCACTGTCTTTATAAATCTTCCTGACGCGATTGTGTGATAACGGATAATTTTTATCACCAAATCGATACCATACCACGTCAGTGTAGTTGCTGCCTGTCATGTTGAAGCGCAAGATGCCGTCTGTACCTCCAGTCCAATTGGTACCGTCGTTATCTTGGTAAAACACATGGAGAATATTACCTTCGCCACTCTTCGTTATGTCACTGAGCGAGACCCATTGCATAGCACTTTTACCAGCTAATAACGAAAATCCGTTGTCGGTACCAAGCCAAAGGTTGTCCCATCGATCGCAAAAAATGGTCCAGATAATATTGTTGATGAGTGTAGAGGGGAAACGCGAGTCGTGAACATATCGTGCCACACTATGGTTGTCACTAAGGGTGTATAACCCGTTATCTGTACCAATGAACAGCACGCCGTTAGCTTTTTGAGCGAGTGTCTTCACAGAGTTGCCTCTGAGAGCCTTTTCTTCCGTTATTTTCCCTTGACGATAGGCATAGAGAGCCCCTTCTGTGCCCACCCATACACTATGATGCCTGTAATCATACAGCAAAGCGTTGACAAGTGTTTGTTTTTTTTGCGGTAGAAAAATACGCCTCACACGATGACCTTTTATAGAGAACAGACCTTGAAGTGTGCCGGCAAGCAGCTGGTCATCATATTTGACTAATGAATAGATGCCTAAAGAGATATTTGATTCTTTCCTAATTATCTTGTTTGAATAAGTATAGAGTCCAGTTTGGGCTCCGATATAAATTTGTCCGTTTACCTGAAGCAATGCTCTGATGTCTTTTGGAGTGTTATTCACCTTTTCATATTCATTTTTCCAAATATTATAAATGAAAAGTCCTTCACGTGTACCTAAAAAGAGCCGGTGATTAAAATACATCATACATTGTATAGCACAATCAGACAAAAACTGATTTTGACTGTGCGAATAACCGCTATAACCATCAAAACTGTAAAGACCACGGTTAGTTCCTACCCATATCATCCCCTGCTCATCTTGGTCAATGGCAAAAATATTAGACGTAGATGGAATAGTATAGTTACTAAATCTCATTCCCTCCCCCCTGACAGAGATTGGAGCAAGCCATAAAACCAAGGTTATAATTAGTGCATAGTATCTTATTTTCATTATTGTTCCGTGGGTGAAAGCTATATGCAAAATTACGAAAAAATCATTAATTATCAAATCTTTGTCTGATTTGTTGTCTCATTTGTCTTTTTTACCCAAATGGAAAACAACCTTTCTCCCTAATTTTGCAGACAGTAACCTAAAAAGGAAACACTAACTTAAACTGTTAAAACAATGAGATCTTTTTTTCTAACATTGATTGGTGCTTTGCTCATACCTATCGGAGCCTTAGCCCAACAACAAGTAACAAAAGGTATTGTGGTTGACACTGAGGGCAACCCTGTTATTGGTGCAACCGTAGTAGAGAAAGGAACGCATAACGGTGTCGTAACCGATATCAATGGAAATTTCTCTATTAAGATTGACAAGAATTCCACTTTGACAGTATCTTATATCGGATACACTACTCAAAATGTGAAAGCATCAAACAGCTCCAGAATCGTCCTTTCAGAAGCCCTCAACGATCTTAATGAAGTCGTTGTAGTTGGCTATGGAACAAGTCAAAGGAAAGACATCACTGGTTCTGTAGTATCAGTTAAAGCAGAATCTCTCAACTCTGTAAGCTCAACAAGCATCAGCCAGATGCTTCAAGGACATGTTACCGGAATGAATGCCATACAGAACTCAGCTCAGCCGGGAGCAGGTATTAGCGTCAACATTCGTGGTGCAGCGTCTCCTAATGGTAGCAACTCTCCACTTTATGTCATTGACGGTGTGCCTATACAGACTAACGGGACGAGCGAACGTAGCATGACCATGACAGGCAACGACTATATGGATGGCACCGATCGTGACCCTCTCAATTCTATCAACCCCAATGATATCGAGAGCATAGAAGTCTTAAAGGATGCCTCTGCTGCCGCCATTTACGGTGCTTCTGCTGCAAACGGCGTGGTGCTCATTACGACAAAAAATGGTAAATCAGGCAAGCCGAAAGTAGAATGGCGCAGTGTATTCACTACTCAACAAATGAAGAGTTACCCGAAGCGCCTCAATGCACATGATTTCCGAGAGCAGGCCAACTTATGGACACAGGAGTTTTATCTCTATAATAACAAGATGGGTGTCTATGGTGACAACCCTGTTGATCTGAGTGGATATACTCCTGTTTTCGATGATGTCAACGGATATACAGCTGATACTGATTGGCTCGATGAGGTATCGAGAGCAGGTTACATCATTGACCAAAATGTCTCGGTAAATGGTGGCACTGACAAGACAAAGTATTATTTCTCTTATAACTATTTCGACAATCAGGGTCTGTTGAAGCAATCGGGCCTCAAACGCCATACCGTCAGACTGAACCTTGAACAAGAGTTCTCCAAGCGAGTGAAGGCTGGCATAAAGATGAGTTATTCTCATGTAGGTGCCAACAGCACATCTGTCGGAACAGGTGGTAATAGCGAGAATATGATTATACGAGTCATCGACTTTGCGCCGGACATCCCGGTAAGAGACGAGAACGGTGAGTACACCAGAGCCTATAATAAGCTTCACGACAACCCGGTATCGTTTACCGAGATAGAGGATTACACCGGTACTGAACGTGTGTTCATTGCTCCTACCCTTGATATTAAAATAATAGATGGTCTGACCTTGCACACCGTAGGCGGATATGATACACAGACTTCTACTCGAAAAATTTATATTCCGAAAAGTGCAAAAATCACAGACCACCTCGATGGCCTTGCCAGCCTCGGTCAGTCGAAGGCCGTGAATGCCAGCATAGAGTCGTACCTCAGCTTTGACAAGACTATCAATTCTATCCATCATATCTCTGCCGTGTTGGGTGCCGGTTATTATAAGACCACAACCGACGGATTTGGACTTACTGCTGAAGACTTCTTTACTGATGCCTTCGGATATAACAATGTAGGCATAGCAAGCGACAAAGACCGAGAGCATGTTGTATCTACTAAAGCCGAGCGAACCAAGCTTTCTCAGTTCTTCCGTGCCAACTATTCGCTGTTAGACAGATACATTTTTACTGTAACGGCACGTCGTGATGGCTCAAGCTATTTTGCAGAGAACAAGAAATGGGGATTCTTCCCAAGTGCATCTGTGGCATGGCGAATCAGTGAAGAGAAGTTTATGAAACCGTTTAATGCTTTGAGCAACTTGAAACTCCGTGTCGGTTACGGAGCAACGGGTAATGAGAACATACTCGGCACCAACTCTCTTTCTCTCTATCAATCTGGTTACAACTTCCTCTTTGGAAATACTATGAACACAGGTCTGATGCTGACTCAGATAGAAAATCCAGACCTCAAATGGGAGACAGACTATACATTTAATGTCGGTATTGACTACGGATTTTTCGATCAACGCATCAATGGTTCGTTGGAATTCTTCCATCGCGGAGTTAAAGATCTACTCGACTATCAACAGTTGCCATCAAATAATCCGGTCGGACGTGTTGCCGCTAATATCGGTGAGACGAAAAGCCAGGGATTTGAGTTCTCGCTCAATAGCGACAACCTCACCTCCCAATTCTTTAAATGGCAGACCAACCTCAACGTCTCTTACTTTGTGGTTAAATGGGTGAAACGTAACCCTGAAGTTGCACTCGCAGACTACATTGGTGAGAAAGACGAAATTGACGCCATCTACGGATGGGAAACAGATGGCATTATCAAGTCAAAAGATGAGATTCCGTCGTATATGCCCAATGCCTATGTCGGCAATATCAAATATAAAGATCAAAATGGTGACGGAGTCCTCGATTCAAAGGATGTCAAAAAACTGGGCAACTCCACACCTCGATGGATGATAGGTCTGAACAACACACTGAGTTGGAAAAACTTCGACTTGAACTTCTATCTGTATAGTGCTCTCGGATTTAAGAAGGCACTCGGATCTATAAATACCACTACGGGTCGTATTTACGGACAAATTCCTAATGTCAACAACTTAGGAAATAGTGGTAATGCTCCAAGCAACACCTGGGCGACCGTAGCCACCGAAGTATGGAACAGTCAGACAGGAAAGGGCTGGATGCCAGGTGTCGCCACCAATCCTTATGACAGCCAGAACCCGTCAGGCTACAGTGATTTCTATCTGCAAGATGGCAGCTACTTGAAATTAAAGAGCATCACACTGGGCTACACCCTGCCTCAAAAAATTTTTGCCAACAGCCGCTTCATTCGCAGCGCACGTTTCTTCATCGACGCCCAGAATGTTTTCACCATTACAGGTTATGACGGTTTTGATCCTGAGTTGGATTATGGCAATCCATACCCACAGGCTCTCTCATTATCATTCGGATTTAATCTCTCATTCTAAATGTAATCATAAAATATCACTCAGAAATGAAAATCTACAAATATATAATAGGTGCTTTTGTAGCTTGTCTCACGTTTGCATCGTGCGATGACGAACTGGATACGAAGAACTACACAGACATGACTTCTTCGAACTTCTTTAAATCGGATGGCGACTTCGATGCAGCCGTTACTGGACTTTATATTCCCCTGACGACAAACTGGGGATATACCGATGGAGGAACAGGCAATTGGTACAATTCGTTGTTTAATGCCGACATCAATTCATACTTTGCCGGAGGTATGGTAACAACCGACATTATGCGCACTTATTCCAGCAATATATATGATGAGTTCAATGTAGGCCCGTCATCCTCCGGAGCCATTAACTCCACTTACAATATGATGCGCTTTGTGGCCCGAGCCACTGATGTCATTAATCGTATCAGCCAAAGTTCGGCATCTACTGAGGCTTCCCGTAATCGATATATAGCCGAAGCCAAAACATTGCGGGCCTTCTACATGTATGTCCTGCTTGACTTCTTCGGTCCTTGCAATGTGAAGCTCGATCCTTCTACTCTGATGTCTAACGAAATAGAGCCCCGTCCTGACAATGCAACTTATGTAAACTACATTGAGTCTGATTTGAACGATGCCATTGCAACCTCTTCTTTCCCTGACAAGTACAACGATGACCCGACACAATGGGGACGCATGTCTAAGGCTATCGCTTACTCCATAAAGATGCGTCTGGCCATGCACGAGAAACAGTGGGAAGAAGCTAAGGAAGCATGCAACCATCTGATGTCAATGGGATATTCGCTCCTGTCAAATTATGAAGATGTTTTCAAATCGGCTGTCAACGATGAAATTGTGTGGGGTGTTCCTGCCAACACAGCATCAGATAACTATTATGTCACAGAGGTTCTCCCAGGCGATTTCAAACGTGGGTATAATTGTGACGGACGGTCCTATATCCGCGGTACGGAGGATAGTTACTTCGGGGGATGGCAAGTCTATTGCATGCGTTGGGATTTCTATGACACATTCCAGGCAAATGACAAGAGAAAAAGAGTGATTCTTTGTGAATACGATGCACAGGACGGATCAAGGAAGACTCGTGAAACAGGTATGGCCGGAGCACTGCCCATTAAGTTTATGGATACCGAATTTGCTAACTACGGAACACAGACAGCTCAACCAATAGTCCGCTATGCAGAGGTGTTATTGAGTTTTGCAGAAGCAGAAAATGAATTGAACGGACCGACCTCCACTGCTATCAACGCATTAAAGCAGGTGACAGACCGGGCCGGGATTGAAATTCCTGCATCAGCCACGCAAAGCAAAGATGCTTTTCGCAGCTACTTGCTTGAAGAACGCGGCCATGAGCTCTTTGCTGAGGGCGTGCGCAGACAAGATCTCATTCGACATGGCGAATACATAAAACGGGCTCAGGCTCGTGGTAACAATGCTAAAGATTATCAAGTGCTATTCCCAATTCCTCAGTTTGCTATTACCGAAGCCGGAGGAATCCTCAAGCAAAACGATGGATATACAGAATAGTTGCACTGTAGAAAAACAAGTTTGGCATTTCATATTTCAAGGAGAAGACGCGCTTCTAAAACATGGAAGAGCGTCTCTCCCTGGAATTGGAAAGACAACTTTTTTTATTATATTATTGAAATACCATGCTGAATGCACTCTTCCTTATTTTCATTTAAAGGAAGATTGATGCCATAAAGTATACGATTTTGATTACTTGGGTATTGACAAAGCACTTCATGTCTGGCGATTGTTAAAGAAGTAACAATATAAAATAG
>JBMNUW010000015.1:0-31263 GCA_050946475.1 Prevotella sp. | reverse complement strand
GCGGCGTACCCGTCACCGTGGGCGACGTTGCCGACGACGTGCGCTTCGGAGCCCAAGTGCGCTACGGTGCCTTCACCCAGGACGGTCACGAGGCTGTGGGCGGCACCATCCTCATGCTCAAGGGAGAAAACTCCGACAAAGTCGTCGACAGGGTGAAGAAGCGTCTCGACGAGGTGCAGCGCACCCTGCCGCCGGGTATTAAGATTCAGCCCTTCCTCGACCGCTCGCAACTCATCGACCGCACTACATCGACCATCGCACGCAATCTGATGGAGGGTGCACTGATTGTCGTCTTCGTGCTTGTATTGCTCTTGGGCAGCATCCGTGGCGGTATTGTCACAGCCTCGCTCATTCCGCTTTCGCTTCTTTTTGCCTTTATCCTCATGCGGATCTTCGGTGTGTGGGCCAACCTGATGAGTCTCGGTGCCATCGACTTCGGTATTATAGTCGATGGTGCAGTCATCATCGTCGAGGGCACCGTACACGAGCTGGAACGCCACTTCAAAGGCTGCATGCCACGCCATGCCCGCCTCTCGCAGAAAGCCATGGACGAGGTCAGCATCCGCGCTGCTGGCACGATGATGCACTCCGCCTTCTTCGGACAGATTATCATCCTCATCGTCTTTACTCCTATACTCTTCCTCACCGGTGTCAGCGGCAAGATGTTCCAGCCCATGGCATTTACGTTCTCCTTCGCGCTCATCGGCGCCATCCTGCTCTGCCTCACCTATGTTCCGATGATCTCGTCGGTGCTCATGCGCCCGTCAGGTGGCCGCCTGCGCTGGCTGTCACGTGCCGAGGAGAGGTTAGGACAGTTCAGTCAGCGCCTGATGAACGGCATCTATCGTGCCTATCATCCGGCATTGCGTTTCGCCATGCGCCACAAGGTGCCCTCCATCGTTGCGTCACTCCTGCTGCTCGGTGGCTCCGGCGTGGTGCTCAGTCGCATGGGCGGAGAGTTCATTCCCAGTCTCGACGAGGGCGACATCGCCATGCAAACGTTCCTCCGGCCAGGCAGTTCGCTCAGCGAGACCATCAAGCGCGAGGAGGAAGTGGAACGGCTCCTGCTGAAGTCGTTTCCTGAAATCAAGACCGTGTGCGCACGCATCGGTGTGGCTGACATTCCCACGGACCCGATGGGCTTCGACTATACTGACAGCTTCATCATCTTAGAGAAGGACCGCAGCAAGTGGACCTCTGCCAAGACAAAGAAGGAACTCATCGCCAAGATAGAAGAGAAGCTCGCCACGCTGCCTGGACTGACATTCTCGTTCAGTCAGCCTGTGGAGCTTCGCTTCAATGAGCTGCTCACGGGCATCCGTGAGGACGTGGCTGTCAAGCTTTACGGCGACAATCTCGACTCGCTCAACGTCATCGGCGAGCGCATGGAAAAAATCATCAGTCAGGTGCCGGGCGCTAAGGACGTGGCACTGGAGCGCACTTCGGGACTGCCGCAGATAACGGTGAGATACAACCGTCAGAAGTTGGCACAGTATGGTCTCGACGTGGAACGCCTGAACCAATATGTCAGTATGGCCTTTGCCGGAGCCAGTGCCGGTGAGGTGTTTGAGAATGAGAAGCGCTTCGACATGGTCGTCAGGCTGAATGTCCGCAACCGACAGAGCATCGACGACCTCGGCAAACTATACATTGACACGCCTTCGGGCCAGCAGATACCTCTGAGCGAGGTGGCCGACATCAGCTACCGCCCCGGTCCGATGCAGATCTCGCGCGACAGAGCCTCGCGCCGCATCTACGTAGGACTTAATGTGCGCGGAAGAGATGTCTCGTCGGTTGTGGCTGACATCCAGCACGCCCTCGACCGCAAGCTAACGCTGCCCTCGGGCTACCGCATCACTTACGGCGGCTCGTTCCAGAATTTGCAAGAGGCGAAGGCACGTCTCGGCGTAGTTTTGCCTGTGGCTCTGCTGCTCATCTTCGTGCTGCTCTACTTCGCGCTGAAGTCGGTGAAGCAAGCCTTGTTAATTTACATGGCCGTGCCCCTGGCTACCATCGGCGGCATCCTTGCCCTGTGGCTGCGTGGCATGCCGTTCAGCATCTCGGCGGGTGTGGGCTTCATCGTGCTCTCCGGTGTGGCGGTCCTCAACGGTCTCGTGCTCATCAATCGGTTGAATACGCTTCAGGCCGAGGGTATCACCAGCATCGCAAGACGCATCTACACTGCTACACGTGAGCGTCTGCGCCCCATCCTGCTCACCGCTTTAGCTGCCATGCTCGGCTTCCTGCCCATGGCAGTGAGCGATTCTGCAGGGGCTGAGGTGCAACGACCATTGGCCACAGTGGTCATCGGCGGACTGTTCTCATCGACCATTCTGACCCTGCTGATTATCCCTATTCTCTACACATTATTAAATTTGAAAAAAGCAAAATGAAACCCACGATATTAGTAATAACAGCCTTGTTAATGGCCGCACCCCTAAAGGCCCAACAGACCATCACGCTCGACGAGGCCGTCCGTAAGGCTCTGGCGGACTACCCTGCACTCCGAGCCTCACGCTTGCAGGCAAAAAGTCTGAATGCCCTACAACATGCTGCCAGTCCGTTAGGCGATTTGGAACTTTCGACGAGCGGTGAGGAAATCGGCCGCGGCAATGATGCAATCACCACGCTCGTGGCTGCACGGCAAAATCTCGACCTCTTCACCGTGAAGTCGCGCAGACGCCGCATGAAGCAGGAGACGCAGGTGGCCGAAGCCGGCACACGTCTGATGGAGCGTCAGTTGCAATGGCAGCTCAGTCTGGACTATGCTGCCGACGTGGCGGCCCGTCTGCGCTTAGAGCAATACCGCCAACAGGCCCGGCTATACACTGATTTCGTGGCTGCGGCTAAGCTGCGCTACGACACGCAAGCAGCTCCACTGCTGGAATATCAGGCGGCGCAGAGCCAGCAACGTCAGGTGGAGCTGAGCCTGATAGAAGCCGAGAAAGATTTGAATAAGGCGCACATCAACCTGAGCCGCTGGCTGGGTGCCGACACGCTCTATCAGGCTGCAGGTGACATCGCCGAGACTGTAGAGACCTCCTCTGACACGCTTTCCCTGCACCCTGCTCTGGGACTGGCCGAGGAACGCGTGCGGCTGGCCGAGGCCGTGGCCGGTGAGACGCGGTCGGCAGCTCTTCCCAAGTTCTATGTGGAGATGGGCAGCCAGAAGATTGGCTCCCGCACGGGCTACTGGTCGTGGCAGGTGGGGCTGAGCCTGCCCGTCAGCTTCGGAGCCAACAGAGCGCGCAACCGTGCGGCAGCCATCGACACTGAGAAGGCACGTGCCGACCTCATGGCCGAACAGCGCACGATAGGCACACAGCGGCGCACACTCGACAGCGAGTATGCCAAATGGCGCAGCACGGTGGACTATTACCGCACGAGTGCCCTGCCGCTGGCCAAGGAGCAGCGACGCATCGCCTTGCTGTCGTATAAGGAAGGTGCCACCGGCTACCTTGACTTCATCCAGGCGGTGAAGACAGCTATGGACACGGAACTCAGCTATGTCGATGCCTACGAGAAGCTATTGGAGAGCAAGTTCAATATCGAATATTACAAAAATAAATAAAATGATGACACAGATGAAAAAAGAGATGATATACGCCTTGTCGGCTTTGGTTTTTCTGAGCGCGTGCTCGGCGGGCGACAAGAAACAAGAGACCAGTGGGGACAGTGAACAGCCCTCCAAGACAATCACACTCACGCCATCGCAGTATAAGGCGTCGGACATACAGTTAGGAACCTTGACCATGGCGACATTCACAGGCAGCGTCAAGGCCAATGGCTCTCTGAAGACGTTGCCGCAGGACCGTGCCGAGGTCACCTCACCGATGGGTGCCAATGTGCGGCGCATCCTCGTCACTGAGGGACAGCGTGTGACTCGTGGCCAGGTGTTGGCATGGCTGAGTCATCCCGACCTCATTGAGTTGCAGAGTCGCTACGCCAAGGCCAAGGCGAGAATTACCTATCTCAGCAGTGAGTACCAGCGGCAGAAAACGCTCTACGCCGGCAAGGTGGGCGCGGGGAAGGACCTGCAACAGGTGACCTCGGAATACCGCGCCTTGGAGAGCGAGTTGCGGGCCACGGCAGAACAGCTGCGGCTGTTGGGAATCAGTCCCTCGGTAGTGGGCCGTGGTCGCACAGTGACCGCCATCGCGGTGAAGAGTCCTATCAGCGGTACCGTGGAACGTGTGGCGGCAGCCATGGGACAGTATGCCGACCCGCAGACATCACTGTTTACCATCGTCAATACCGACCGCCTCTTTGCCGATGTGCTGGTCTATGAGCGTGATCTCGGAAAGGTGAAAGCCAGACAGCGTGCCCAAATCAAGGTTGCGTCGATGCCTGCGCTGACAGGCCGGGTGACGTCGGTGGGACGTACTTTCGACGACAGCAGTAAGGCCGTGCATGTGCGTGTCGCCATCGATGGCGACAAGACGGACCTTGTGGCGGGCATATATGCCTCTGCATCCATAGCCACAGTGCCGCAGACGGCCCCCGCATTGCCTGACGAGGGTATTGCCACTGCCGACTCACGTTCCTATGTCTTCATCTATAAGTCCATAAACGGTAAGAAAGTGTTTGAGCCGAGAGAGGTGAAGACGGGCAGCAAGGAGAATGGCATGACTGAGATAGTCTCAGGACTTGGTAAAGGAGAGCGGGTGGCCACGGCTGGCGCCTACACGCTGCTGTCGGAATGGAAGAAGAGCGAGGTGGGTGAGGAATAAATACAGCAAGACTCACATATTGTCTATATAGAAGAAGTTTGGATGCCATTCGAAAGACGGAATAATGGCGATCACTAATGGAAGACTCATGCGCCAACATAATCTGCAATGTTAGTGCGTGAGTCTTCCGTTGTTAGTGATTCTCTTGTGCTCTTACTAATAAGGTATGGAGTTTGCTTCCTGAAGCCCTTGTTTTCACAAAAATGTTTTACTTTCCCTCGCTACGCGTACAGTGACCTTCGGTTCCCATTGTTTTCCCGATTTGGATTTCTGACTGATTCCCGACTTTCTTGATGCGGAAAGATACTTGGCGATTTTAGGGAGAGAAGTGAAGTTGGCGTGATATTTCGTGGCGTATCATGCTGTTTTCAAACGAGTTGTGTTTTCCCATTGTTTTCCCGGCAAAAATAAAAGGAGTTGCGAAATCTTAGTAACTCCCTGATATTCAGTGTAGCGGGGGTGGGTCACGATCCCACGACCTCCGGATTATGAATCCGACGCTCTAACCAGCTGAGCTATCCCGCCATCCATTAAGACTTGCTTTCGTTGGTTTCGGAAAGCGGATGCAAAGGTAGGGTATTTTTTTCTATTCGCCAAATTTTACCGGACTTTTTTGTTGCAAGTATTTAATTTTATCGCTATAAAGTGGAAAATAGACGATAATGAGGTGAAAAAAAGGTAGTAGGGGAGGGACTTTTAAGACGAAACGGCGGCGAGTATAAAGTCTGTAAAGATATGTTCAATAGATTCTCAGAAAATAAACAGCTGTAGAATTATGAAATTTGAAGGCAGGGAGATAAAATCTTGTAAAACGTGAGGTTTCTGATAATTTTCTATTACCTTTGCAGGTGATTAACGGCAGGACTCTCGTGAGTTCTAGCGACCGTGACAAAACATGAACGTTCGAATAAAGAAACTCGATATTTTTGTGGCCAAACAATTTGGCCTCCTCTTTGTAGGAACTTTCTTCATCTGCCAGTTTGTGCTGATGATGCAGTTTCTTTGGCGCTATATAGAAGAGGTGATAGGCAAAGGTCTCTCAATGGAGGTCTTGGCCCAGTTCTTCTGGTATATGGCACTTATGCTGGTACCTCAGGCTCTGCCGCTTGCTATCCTGTTGAGCTCATTAATTACATTCGGTAATCTCGGCGAGAGTTCAGAGTTGACAGCCATCAAGGCAGCTGGTATCTCCCTCATGCAGACGTTCCGCTCGTTGATTGTTATTTCGGTTGTCATCTGCTTGAGTTCTTTCTATTTCCAGAATAACATAGGTCCAAAGGCCAATCTCAAGATAACTCAGTTGCTTATTTCAATGAAGCAGAAAAGTCCTGAGCTGGAGATTCCTGAGGGTGTTTTCTATGATGGTATTCCGAACTGCAATATATATGTTCAGAAGAAAGACCTGAAGACAGGGCGTCTATACGGTATCATGATTTACCGTATGACCAGCAGTTATGAGGATGCCGCTATTATTCTTGCAGACTCCGGAATGTTACAGTCTACTGCGGAAAAGAAGCACCTGCTGCTCAATCTCTGGAGCGGTGAGTGGTTTGAAAATATGCAGAGCCAGGAACTTGCGGGGAGTGCAGCCGTTCCTTATCGTCGTGAGACTTTTGCACGGAAACAGATAATCCTCGACTTCGACGGAGATTTCAGCATGACGGATGCGGCCTCTCTTTCCAACAATGCTCGCGGAAAGAGCCTTTCGCAAATTCAAAACGATATCGACTCGCTTAACGGCGTTTATGACAGTGCAGCCCGTTCAAACTACTATATGTCGAAAAATATGCTTGGTGTCGGGACCCGATTGAATAAGCACGACTCTGTGGCAGCTGTACGGCTGGGTTCTACAAAGGCATACGACTTTAAGAAAGTCTATGCAAGCCTTTCGAAGGATAAGCAGCGCACGGCTTTGACCCGAACATTAGGGCGAGTGCAAGGGCAGACGAGCAATCTGGAGTTCCGCAGTATGATGGTTAAGGATGCCGAGAAGGTGTTGCGACAGCATAAGATTGAGGCTATCAACAAGTTTACGCTTGCTTTGCAGTGTCTTCTCTTCTTCTTCATCGGTGCTCCCTTAGGTGCCATTATCCGGAAAGGTGGACTCGGAGTTCCAATCATTACCTCCGTTTTCGTATTCATTGTATATTATATTCTCGACAATTCCGGTTATCGAATGGCTCGCGGAGGTATGTGGGCTGTCTGGTTCGGTAAGACTCTTGCCCCTGCTCTCATGACTCCATTGGCCATCTTCGTAACGTATAAGGCATGTAACGACTCAATGGTATTCAATGTTGATTTGTGGCGTGATATGCTTGTGCGCGTGCTTGGATTGCGCGTAAAGCGTCATATTGATGCCAAGGAAGTTATCATTGAGGAACCGGATTATGCAGCTGCAAGTAAAGAGCTCGAAGCCATCACCCATGATGTGGTGGCTTATTCGGAGCGTCACAATCTCAAACGATTGCCGAATCCGATAAAAGTGTTCTTCCGCTATGCTCCGGATCATGAAATAGAACGGATAAATGGAAAACTCGAGAATGTGATAGAAAGTTTGAGCAATACTCGTGACAGCTATGTACTCTCCGAAATCAACCATTATCCGATTATGGCAGTGAAAGCACATACAAGACCTTTTGAACGGAAATGGCTCAATATCCTTTCTTTCATTATCATTCCCTTAGGAATGTTCTTCTATTTCAGAATGTGGAGGTTCCGTTTGAGATTGTTGCGTGATCTGCGTATTATCCATAAAACGAACGATAATATTGTAAGCTACATTGGAAAAGGAGAGGTCAGGACTGATTGGAAAGGAAGAGGCTGATATGTCTCCTGATGAATCTATATAATATAATAAGGTATAATAAATATGAGTAAAGAGAATAATACATTTAAGCTGAATACAATTGAAGAAGCCGTTAGTGATTTCAAGCAAGGTAAGTTTGTCATTGTTGTGGATGATGAGGACCGGGAGAATGAGGGAGATCTCATTACAGCTGCAGAACTCATCACGCCCGAAAAGGTGAACTTCATGCTTAAGAATGCGCGAGGCGTGCTTTGTGTACCCATAACCATGTCAAGGGCCGATGAGCTGGATTTGCCTCATCAGGTGGAAGAAAACACCTCGATGCTTGGAACTCCGTTCACCATTACTGTTGACAAACTCGAAGGTTGTACCACCGGTGTGTCGGCACACGATCGCGCTGCTACCATCCAGGCTCTTGCTGATCCGACATCTACACCTCAGACTTTCGGACGCCCAGGGCACATTAATCCTCTATATGCTCAGGACAATGGCGTGCTGCGCCGTTCCGGTCATACGGAGGCAGCCGTAGATCTTTGCCGTCTGGCAGGATTGCGCCCCGCAGGTGTATTAATGGAGATAATGAACGATGACGGTACCATGGCTCGTATGCCTCAGTTGCAGGAACTTGCAAAAAAATGGGAATTGAAGATAATTACGATTAAAGACCTTATCGCCTATCGGCTGAAACGCGAGTCGAGTATAGAGGTGGGGGAGGAAGTGGATTTGCCGACTATTTATGGACATTTCCATCTCATTCCCTTCCGTCAAATCAGCAACGGACTGGAGCATATGGCCCTTATCAAAGGTGAATGGAAAGAAAATGAACCTATTCTGGTGCGTGTCCATTCTTCCTGCGCTACGGGTGATATTCTCGGAAGCCAGCGTTGTGACTGCGGTGAACAGTTGCACAAAGCCATGCAGATGATAGAAAAAGAAGGCAAGGGCGTCTTGATTTACATGCAACAGGAGGGCCGAGGTATCGGACTGATGAACAAGATAGCCGCTTACAAGCTTCAGGAACAAGGACTTGACACAGTAGATGCGAATGTACATTTAGGGTTCAAGCCCGATGAACGTGACTACGGATGCGGTGCCCAGATGTTGCGTCATTTAGGAGTGCATAAGATGCGTCTGATGACGAACAATCCTACCAAACGTGTCGGCTTGGAGGCCTATGGCCTGGAAATCGTAGAGAACGTGCCCATAGAGGTGACACCCAACAAATATGATGTAAGGTACCTTATGACGAAGCGTGACAGAATGGGCCACACGTTGCATTTGTAAGACAAATCTACATTTTTGCAAAATATTGATGCAAAAATTTAGGCTTTAAAGAATAAAATGCTTAATTTTGCACGTAACAACATACTTTATCAAACTAAACAGCATGGCACAACTATCCGACCGATTGAATCGCCTCGCCCCGTCGGCGACATTGGCGATGTCTCAAAAGAGCAATGAGATGAAGGCTCAGGGAATTGACGTGATTAACATGAGCGTGGGTGAACCCGACTTTAATACGCCCGAACACATCAAGGCTGCTGGCCAAAAAGCTATTGCTGACAACTACTCGAAGTATTCGCCCGTGCCTGGATATATGGCACTGCGTGAGGCTGTCGTAGAAAAGTTGCAGCGCGAGAACGGTCTTACTTACAAAGCCTCCGAGATTATTGTCGGGACGGGTGGTAAGCAGGGCGTATGTAACACAATCCTTGCTCTTGTAAACCCCGGTGACGAGGTTATTATTCCTGCTCCTTATTGGGTGAGCTATCCACAGATGGTGAAACTGGCTGGTGGTATTCCCGTCACTCCTCGCACCACTTTCGAATCGAATTTTAAGCTGACACCAGCCCAATTGGAGAGTCTTATTACTCCCAAGACAAAAATGCTTGTACTCTGCTCTCCAAGTAATCCTACAGGAAGCGTTTACAGCAAGGAAGAGCTGAAACAACTGGCAGATGTCGTCTTGAAGCACGAGAATTTGTTTGTTCTCTCCGACGAAATCTACGAGCACATTAATTATGTAGGCAAACATGAGAGCATTGCCCAGTTCGAAGGCATGAAGGAGCGTGTGGTTATCTGTAACGGTGTTTCAAAAGCCTATGCTATGACCGGCTGGCGATTGGGCTGGACGGCAGCACCCGAGTGGATTGTAAAGGGTATGAACAAGTTGCAGAGCCAGTACACCAGCGGTACCTGCGATGTCAGTCAGATGGCAGCGTTGGCAGCCTATAAGGGGGATCAGCAGTGCGTTGAGGACATGCGGAAGGCCTTTGAACGTCGTCGCGACCTCATTGTGAAATTAGCAAAGGAGATTCCGGGACTCGGCGTGAATATGCCAGAAGGTGCTTTCTATCTGTTCCCTAAATGCTCGAACTTCTTTGGAAAAACAGACGGGACTATGACCATCCACAATTCTACGGATTTCTCTCTCTATCTGTTGGAGAAAGCACATGTAGCCACTGTTGCCGGCGATGCTTTCGGGGAGCCTGACGGCTTCCGCATGAGTTATGCGACAAGCGATGAAAACATTAAAGAGGCTTTGAAACGCATTAAAGAGGCCTTGGCAAAACTGTATTAAATTTTTGTTAAACACGTTTATTCTCACTTGTGATAAGTCATAAATTCGTATCTTTGCCAATGAAATATGATGAAACAGTTGAGATGAACCATATTTATCAAGAAGAAACAAATTAATAACTTAAATTTTCAATTACTAAAAATTAAATTTTAAAATTATGGCATCTAATCAAAAAGTGGCAGCTCCTGCAGCTGCCAAGAAGTCTCAGGGCTTCACTGGTATCAGAGGCGCATTCTGGATCATCGTGGTCTGCTTGATTGCAGCTGTCTGCATCTACAAATTCGTGTTGGGAAACCCTGCTAACTTCCAGGGTAATGATCCTGCCAATGGTCCTGTAAACCTTCTCGGTACAATCTACAAGGGCGGTTTCGTCGTTCCTATCATCTGGACTCTGGGTCTTACCGTACTCTGCCTCTCCGTGGAGCGCTACTTCGCTATGAAGACCGCATTCGGTAAGGGCAGCCTCACCAAGTTCGTCGCTAACATCAAGGCCGCATTGAAAGCCAATGACTTTGCTAAGGCTGAGCAGCTCTGCAACAACATGAAGGGCTCAGTTGCTAACGTTGTGCTGGCTTCTCTGAATGCATACAAGGATATGGAGTCCGGCGCTAATGCTTCTCTGAAGAAGAGTCAGAAAGTTGCTAAGATTCAGCAGGCTCACGAGGAGGCTACTCAGCTCGAAATGCCTACTCTGCAGATGAACCTTCCAATCCTGGCTACTATCGTTACCCTCGGTACTCTTACCGGACTGCTCGGAACTGTGCTCGGTATGATTCGTTCATTCCAGGCTCTGGCCGCTGGTGGTGGTGGTGACTCTCTCGCCCTTTCTACTGGTATTTCTGAGGCCCTTGTTAATACCGCATCTGGTATTGCTACTTCTTGGCTCGCTGTGGTGTTCTACAACTACTACACTAACAAGATCGACAAACTGACATACGCACTCGACGAGGTAGGTTACACAATTGCTCAGACATACGAAGCAAACCACACAGACGAGGCTTGATTTTTGCTAACCCTTTAAAATTTTATCGCTATGGGTAAAGTAAAAATTAAGAAGAAAGACATCTGGATCGATATGACCCCAATGTCCGACGTGATGGTCCTTCTTCTGACCTTCTTCATGTTGACGTCTACGTTCGTGAAGCAAGAGCCGGTGAAGGTGAACACGCCTGGATCTGTATCGGAGATTAAAGTTCCAGAGAATAATGTGCTGAATATCTTGGTCAGCAATGACGGAAAGATATTCATGAGTATGGATAAGGTGACAGATGTCCAGGCTGTTCTTAGTGACGTGACCGGACAGTTCGGTATTTCCTTGTCTAATACTCAGGTGAAGAAGTTCCTCGACGATCCTATGTGGGGTGTCCCCATGGATAAGTTGCAGGCTTATCTGAATCTTGACAAGACTCAGATGCCTCAGGAACTTAAGAATTATGGTATTCCTACTGACTCCGTTCCCGGTAAGACCGGTGACGCTGCCATGAGCGAGTTCCAGCTTTGGGTGAAGGCTGCTCACAACCAGAATCCCGATGCTAAAATCGCCATCAAGGCAGATGCCAAGACTCCGTATAAGACCATTAAGAAAATTATGTCGGAGCTTCAGGACATGAGTGAGAACCGTTACTACCTGATTACTCAATACAAAACAGAGGAGGACTGATAGATGGCTAAGCAAGGACTAAGCAAACAAAAGAAGATGGACACCCGCGTGGACTTCACGCCTATGGTGGACATGATGATGCTTCTTATCACGTTCTTTATGCTCTGTACGTCTCTGGCTAAACCCCAGACGATGGAGTTGAGTATGCCAAGTAATGACAAGAATATCCAGGATCAGGATAAGACCGTGACCAAGGAGTCGTATACTATTACGATTTACTGCACGGCCGACAATCAGATTTATTACGTGGCTGGACAGATTAAGCCCGAAGATCCCTCTTGCCTTAAGAAGACAACTTGGGGACAGAAGGGTATCCGTTCCGTACTGTTTAATCACACTACAGAAGACGGTACACAACCTGTTCAGGACGTGATGAAGGCAAAGGCTGAGTTGGATAAAGAGAAAGACGATCCTAACAAGAAGATGCCTGACTCTGTTTACAACAAGCGTTTGTCTCAGATTAAGGCCGGTAATCTCGGCGACAAGCAGATTGAGACCCTGACGGTCATCATCAAGGCCACCGACAATGCCAGCTATAAGAATCTGGTTGACGCTCTCGATGAGATGCAGATTTGTAGTATCGGTAAATACGTGATTGATAAGATAAATCCCCAGGACGAAACTCTTCTTAAGAAGAATAATGTCAAGGAGTAAATCAGTTGATGACAATTTAATAATTAAGAAATGGCAAATATTGATTTAACTACCAATAGCTGGGTTGACCTAATCTTTGAAGGTCGCAATAAGGCGTACGGAGCCTACAAGCTTCGTCGTAACACACCGAGGCGCAACTTGGTATCCATTTTGGTTATCGCTGCGCTGGCTATCCTCATGATGGTTTTTGTGTGGGCCAAGACCGCATACGACAAATATCAGGCAGCCCATCATCCTGTGGAGCAGGTAACTGAACTTTCCGCACTTCAGCAGACCAAGAAAAAGGCCGAGGTGAAGCGTAAGGACATTCAGATTCCTGAGAAGAAGCAGGAAGTTGTGAAGCAAGTAAAATCTTCTATCAAGTTCACCGCTCCTGTCATCAAGAAGGATGACCAGGTGAAACCTGAGGAGATGATGAAGACACAGGATCAGTTGATGGAAACCAACACTGCTATCGGTGCTCTTGATGTCAAGGGTAACAGTGAAAATGGTGAGGTGCTTAAGGTGACACAGCGTGTTGCCGACGAGCCTGTGAAACCAAAACCTGAAGTAGAAAACAAGGTATTTGATGTTGTAGAGCAGATGCCTTCATTCCCTGGTGGTCAGGGAGCTCTTATGAAGTATCTCTCCGAAAATGTGAAGTATCCTGTTGTTGCTCAGGAGAACGGTGTTCAAGGACGTGTGGTTGTATCATTCGTTGTTGAGCGTGACGGTTCAATTTCAGACGTGAAGGTTGTACGTTCTGTAGACCCGTCTCTTGACCGTGAGGCAGCTCGCGTTGTGAAGAGCATGCCTAACTGGATTCCTGGTAAGCAGAACGGTTCCGCAGTACGTGTGAAGTACACCGTTCCTGTTTCATTCAGACTTCAGTAATTTATTAACGATTCCGTTAGTCTAATATGCGGGGAGGGCACTCGCCCTCCCCCTTTTTATTTTCAGGACTTATGAAACTGAATAAAACTGCATCTTACTTTTTTGTAGGAGTTTCTCTTTTGACCATTACCTTAGCAGCTTGTTCCGGTAATAAGAAATCAAAAGATGGTCGTACAGACACTAACTCATCTGGTACTATCTCTTTTGTATCTGATGAGAGTTTTAGTCCTATTGTTGATGAGGAAAAGGGTGTATTTGAAATGATGCATCCCGATGCACATTTAAAGCCCATATATACCAATGAATCGGATGGTATTAATGAGCTGTTGAAAGGTAAATGCTGGCTGGTATTCACGGCACGTGCACTTAAACCTTCTGAGATTGAAAGTCTTAAATCCCAGAACTTTCTTCCTCAGTGTCTCAAGGTCGCTTATGACGCTTTAGCCTTGATAGTAAATAAACAGAATACCGATTCAGTGATTTCTGTTGACGATTTTAAAAATATTCTTAGTGGTAAGGTTACCCGTTGGAGCGATATTTATAAAGGCTCTTCTCGTGGTGACATTACTCTTGTGTTTGATAATCCTAAATCAAGCACGGTTCACTATTGCGAGGATTCTTTACTTGGTGGTAAGCCAATAAAGGCTGCTAATGCTATAGCAGTTAAGAAAACTGCAGATGTGATTTCTTATGTTGAAAAAAATCCAGGAGCTATTGGTATTATTGGTAACAACTGGTTGAATGATAAACGTGATACGACTAATCTCACCTTTAAGAAAAATATAAAGGTGATGAGCGTAAGTAAAATTCATCCTGCTACTGCTACCAGTGGCCGTAAGCCCTATCAATATTATATATGGAATGGTGAGTATCCGTTGGTACGGACGATTTATGCCATTTTGAATGACCCCAGAAGAGGTTTGCCTTCCGGCTTTGCTCATTTCGTACAATCTCCAAAGGGCCAGCTTATCATTATGAAGTCAGGCTTGCTACCTGTTTATGGAAATATTAATATCAGAGACGTTAATGTAAATAGTGATAATTAAGCTACCACTTTATAAAATTGGATAATATTGAGTTAGTTAATACTGCAAAATGATTAATATATTGGCAAATTGATGTAAGAATTGTTAATCGCCTGCTGTGGATTGTAACAATTTTATTATCTTTGTTGTCATAATATTAGTTGTAAGTAGAATTAAAATTATTGATTATGAAAACATATAAATATCTTTTGATGGGCGCATTACTTTTAGGTTCTGCGTCTGCCTCTTTTGCTCAGGAGGACAACAAAGCTATAATCGAGCGTGCAACGGCCATCATTAAGAGTAAATCACCTGATGCTGCTGACCAAATTAAGGAGATTGCCAAGGATAACAAGAAAAATCCTGAAGTCTTGACTGGTATTGGTCGTGCATATCTTGAGCAGGTTAAAGATACGGCTCAGGCAAATATCTTTGCTGATAAGGCTCTTGCTCGCAACTCTAAGTATGCAAAGGCTTGGATACTTAAGGGCGATATAGAGATTGTGAAAGACAATGCTGGAGAGGCTGCTGCAGCATTCCAGAATGCTATTTACTTTGACCCCAAGGATCCTCAGGGTTATTACAAGTATGCTATGGTTCAGCGTGGCGTAAATCCCGAGGTTGCAGCTTCCACTCTTGAGAACCTCCGTAAGCAACGTCCTGACTATCCTGTAGACCAGTTGATAGGACATATCTATTATAATGCTCAGGATTTTGAAAAGGCAGTAAATGCTTATTCCAAGGTTTCGAACATTAACTCTATGGATGACGAGAACATCACGGAGTATGCTATGTCTAGTTGGCTGCTGGGTCAGCGTGAAAAGAGTATAGAGGTTTGTAAGACTGCTCTTACTAAGAATCCTCGTAAGGCAGCTTGGAATCGTCTTGCTTTCTATAATTATACAGACTTGAAAGATGGTGCTAACGCTTTGACTTATGCTGACAAGCTGTTCAATGCAAGCGATTCAGCACACTTCATTGCCGAGGACTATGTTTATTATGGCACTGCTCTCAAGTTGGAAAAGCGCTTCGACGAAGCCCTTCAGCAGTTCAGCAAGGCTGCAGATATGAACAAGGACAATCAGAAGCAGCTTGCTGTGATTTACAAGAATATGTCCGACCTCTATTTGGAGAAGGGCGATTACGATAATGCAGTAGCTTACTTCGAGAAGTCCATTGCTGGTGTTGACAAACCTTCTATGGACAATCTTGACAACTTAGGAACTCTATGGGCTGACATCGCTTCTAAGAAGTTGAAGGCTGGTGATAAGACTGGCGCTGATGCAGCATTCAAGTCTGCCGATCAGGCTTATGCCAAGATGTCTGAGCTTTATCCTAACTATAAGAATTATTGCTGCTATATGCGCGGACAGGTGAATGCTAACCTTGACCCGGACAGCAAGCAGGGTTTGGCTAAGCCTTACTACGAGGAGCTGGCTAACAACCTGGCTGCAAAGAGCGAGCTTGGCGACAGCGAGAAGGCAATGATTAAGCAGGCTTATACTTATCTCATCGTTTACAACTTCAATGTGTTGAAAGATAAGGATACGGCTGTAAGCTATGCCGAGAAGTTGCTCCAGGTTGATCCTGAAAATGAGATTGCTAAGCAAGTAGCTGCAATGAAGTAATTTTGATTTTTAGCATATTAATATATTAATAAAAAAAGGTCTCCGTAATGGAGACCTTTTTTATTTGTATGTTATCTATATGTTAAAATCTTATTTGCAGCTCTGTAGAACAAAGCATAAGACTTTCTGTATATGGTTTCAGTTAGAGGAATAACAATTTTAAAAAGTAAAACTTGTAATTCTCGTATTGTTTTACGGTAACTTGGAGATTTCTATTCCTACATCACTGATACCAGGTAAGATTTCACGTTTCATGTTGTGTGTGATGCTAACATGCAGTGAATCACTTTCTTTCAAGCTAAATTCGGCTACGTGGAAATGATATTGGTTCAACGTTATTCCTCGTCCAAGTACCCTTCCCTCTGGTGATACGATTTTACATTCTATTGTATCGCTCTTGGTTTGCCTCGAAGGTAATACCTTACGCTCAATGATGAGCGTAAGACTTTGATAGGGGTAGGCTTTTGTCAGGCGCATTCCTAATTCCATACAGTATCGGCCACCCTCGTTTATTTTTGGGACGTTATACCTTAGGGTGTCCGTTTTCTCCCATCCTGACAAAGAGGCGTGCTCAAAGTGATCATATACTTTATTGCCTTTGCATGCAGTCAAAGTAAAGACCAGTCCAAGGGTAAGAGCCGAAATTATTCTCATCCTTCCTGTTTTTGTTGATTAGCGTTAGCCCTATTACTCTCTGCAGAGTTTGTGCTTCCTTTTTTTTCAGCAGGTGCCTTTTGTTGGCCACCGTTAGAGGAATTATTAGCTGCAGCTTTTTGCGGCATCTTCCTGTTTTGTTGTCTGTCGTCAGCCTTTTTCACCTTGTCAGGTCTGTCTGGCTTGTTTTTCCTTTCCGGTTTTTCTTGTCTTTCGGGTTTCCTGTTTTGTTCTCCGTCGGCTTTCACATCTTTGGTATTGCGACTCTTTTTTTTCTTCTTTTTCTTGGTTTTGTCGAATCTGCTAACGTCTGCATCTGCAAGAAGGTCGATGCTCTTTTTCGGAGTATTAGCGACATCATCTTTCAGTAGTGAAAGGGGCTTCTCGCCGGCTTTATTCATATTGATAATTTCTTGAGCACGATCGGCAGGGATAGTCTCTAGATTAGCTGCGATGTTCTTATCTGTTGAATAAGTACACAGACCAGCGAGAATATCAGTCTTAAAGAGATGATAATCGCTATCTTGAGTTTGTAGGACGACGTCCTTTGGTGGAAGTTTTTTGCTGGCCTCTATATACTGGTCAACCTCATAGTTAAGACAGCATTTTAGTTTTGCACACATGCCTGCCAGTTTTTGCGGGTTGAGCGAAATATCTTGAAATCTTGCTGCATTAGTGGATACGCTTGAAAAGTTCTTCATCCACGTTGCGCAACATAGTTCGCGTCCGCAGGGGCCAGTACCACCGTTTCGTCCGGCTTCCTGTCTGGCACCAATCTGCTTCATTTCAATACGAACATGGAAAACTTCTGCCAACACTTTAATGAGCTGTCGGAAGTCCACACGTTCGTCAGCAATATAGTAGAAAATAGCTTTGTTTCCATCGCCTTGGTATTCTACGTCGCCGATTTTCATTTCCAGCCCCAATCGCTTTGCTATTTGTCTCGACTCTATCATTGTGCTGTGTTCACGACTTTTAGCTTCATGGAATTTTTCCATGTCCACGGGCTTGGCAATTCGGTAGATACGTTTAATATCGTCAGCCGATTTAAGGTTTGCTTTTTTGATTTGCAGTTTTACGAGCCTTCCTGTGAGTGTCACCACGCCGATATCGTGACCAGGGTTAGCTTCCACGGCAACGATGTCACCTTTTCTCAGGTCCAGGTTGTTTACGTTGTGGTAATATCCTTTCCTGGTGTTTTTGAACTGTACCTCAACGAGGTCTGTCGACTCTGCGTTTCCTGGTACATCGGCCAACCAGTCGTAGGTATTAAGTTGTCTGTCCTGTCGACCCACTGCATGGCATGAAAGGCCGTGGTCCATTCCGGAACATATATTACATTTTTTCATATATCGCTTATCGTCTTAAAAGAATAATCATTTTCAAGCCCATATTGAAGAGCACCATTTTGCTGTTCACATTTTGGCCTATTTCATTTAGGGTGAGTTGCAGTAGCTCCGTCATTTCAATGACATTCCGTTCGTTAATAAATCTGGCGAAGTTGTTGGAAAATTCCTGTTCTTCCTTTGTAAGATAGTTTAATTCTGGTTGCTTGAAGTTGAACATGAAGTTCTCTCTTGTCATACGGAGCATGTAAGTCAGCAGTCTTTTCTGCTTTTCTCGTCCATATCCACTGACATTCTCAGCCCACTTTTTAAGTTCCTTGATGTCTCTCATGTAGGCTCTCCGCATCAGTATTTTATAGAGGTCTAAAAACTGTCGGTTCTCGTTACCGGCGTCTAGCATCTCCAGTGCTTTTAACCAGTTTCCTTCTGCCGCATGAGCAACGTTTCGCGCCAGACTTTCCTCCAGTCCTCTTCTCTTCACGAGAGCTTCTTGCATGTCAGATGTGTTTATGCGAGGAATATCCATTCGTTGTACTCGGCTTCGAATGGTTTCCAGAAGCTTTTCGGGTTCTTCACATACCATGATGAATATGGTCATTGAAGGCGGCTCTTCCAAAAGTTTTAGCAACTTGTTGGCGCATGTTTCGTTCATTCGCTCGGGCAGCCAAATCACACAAACCTTGTAGCCTCCCATACTGGACTTCAAACTGAGTTTGTGGAGCAAGGCATCACTTTCTGCCTCATAAATCATGAGCTGCTGATTATCAACCTTTGCTTCTTCCATCCATTGATTGAGAGAGAAGTAAGGGCCTTTTTGTAGCAGCGCGCGCCATTCCTTCAGGAAGTCATCACTTACGGGTTTGTATCCCGCCGAGGCATTTTTAGGACGAAACACCGGAAAAGTGAACGTCAGGTCTGGATGTTGCCAGGTGTGCAGCATAGCCTCTGCGTTACGAATTTGCGAGTCTTTCTCTAGAAGAGATTTGCCCTCGTAACGTTCACCGAGCAGATAGGAAGCAAACGCTAAAGCCAATGCCATTTTGCCATTGCCTTCGGGGCCACAAAACATCATGGCATGCGGAACTCGTCCTTCCTTGACCATGCTGATGAGATGTTCAATGAATTTATGCTGACCTATAACCTCGTTGAACTGCATGATTAAAGTAAATTGCGTGTTATGGCTACCACACTATCCACGGCAGACATGGTGAAGAAATGGATGTTGTTGAACCCTGCATCATAGAGCTCCTTGCATTGATGTGTGCCCCATTCTATGCCAAGTTGTCGAGCTTCGTCATCCGACTTGCATTTTACGGCTTCCGATGCAAGTTCCTGTGGCATGTCGCAATGGAAGGTTTTGGGTACCATGGATATTTGCGAGAGCTTGGCAAATGGCTTGATGGCTGGAATAATGGGGATGGTGATTCCCATTTTGCGGGCTTTATCCACAAATTCGAATAAACGCTGGTTATCGTAGAAGAGCTGAGTAACGGCATATTCTGCGCCAAGGTCCTGCTTCTGCTTTAACCAAAGCATATCCATCTCCAGATTGGGAGCCTCTTCGTGTTTCTCGGGGTAGGCGGCTACTCCATAATGGAATTGGGGACCAGGGTGCTTAATGGGAGTGCCGTCGGCGAAAAATCCCTCGTTGAAGAGATTTACTTGGCGAATCAAGTCAGTGGCATGAGCAAGGCCACCAGCTATAGGTTGAAATTGACGGTCTTCTTTTGCCTTGTCTCCACGAAGCAATAGAAGATTCTCAATTCCGAGAAACTGGAGGTCAATGAGTTCATACTCGATATCCTCTACGGTGGCACCGCTGCAGATTATGTGTGGAATTACGGGGATGCCGTAACGTTGTTGAATGGCGGCTGCTATAGCGATGGTTCCAGGGCGTCTGCGTTGCCGGATGCGCTCGAACTGTCCATTCTCCTTCTCGCGGTAAATGTACTCGCTGTGATGTGTCGTGATGTTGATATAGAGCGGCTTCATCTCCTTCAACTTGTCAATGGTGTTGAAGAGTGCGGCCGTTCCGTTGCCTTTCAAGGGAGGGAGTACCTCGAAGGAGAAGTGTCTTTCCCCTTTCGCTTTTTGAAGAATGTCAGTTACTTTCATCTCTATGCCTGTTGTCTTTTAGCTTACAAAGTTAATAAATTATTAGGAAAGTACTTGAGGAATAAGGCATTTTCTTCCTTTTACAGTCTATTTTTGTCACATCGGAAATATGTTCCTAAGCTTGTCCACTTTTAATTTTGGTAGAATTTCAAGCAATAGAAAAGGGCGACAAGAGAAGTTAATGCTTCTTTGTCGCCCTTCTTAGGGTGATTGTTTTTTATCAATCGTCGAGTTCGCCGAACTTTCCTTGTTTAAAGTCATCGAATGCCTGATAGATTTGCTGTTTCGTGTTCATCACGAAAGGTCCATAGGCTGCAAAAGGTTCATGAAGCGGCTGACCGCTCATCACGAGGACAACAGCATCTTCACTGGCCGTAACTTCAAACTGTGTGCCTTCGTTGCCGAACTTCAAGAAGTGGTCGGTTGCAACAGCAACTCCATTCACCTCCACGGAACCTTTCACTACGAGCAGTGCAGTGTTCCATTGCTTCGGGAAATCGAATGTAGCCTTGGCACCTGCTTTGAGCACGGCATTCATCAACGACACGGGTGTATGGGTCTTGGCCGGGCCTTTCACACCTTGATACTCACCTGCGATTACCTCTACGCGACTTCCTTCTCCGAGATCTTTCACTCCCATTTGGTCATGGGTGATAGACTGATAAGAAGGTTTGTCCATCTTGTTTTCGGCAGGCAGATTTACCCAAAGCTGCACCATCTGGAAGGTGCCGCCCTTGCGTGCCCATGCCTTCTCATAGTATTCCTTGTGGAGCACTCCGCCTGCGGCTGTCATCCACTGCACATCTCCGGGGTGTATCACTCCGTGGCTCCCGGCACTGTCGTGATGCTCTACACCGCCTTGATAGTCCAGTGTCACTGTCTCAAATCCCCGATGAGGATGAGCACCAACGCCGTGTACCGTGTTGGAAGCCTTTACCTCAAGCGGTGAGTTGTAGTCAAGTAAGATGAACGGGTCCATCTCAGCTAAAGGCATATTCTCGGGTCCGGGGATGAAGTTGTGTACACGAAACCCGTCACCTACCCAATGAGTTTCTACGGGAGATACAATTGTCTCTATTTTCTTAGTATCCATTTTGTTTTCCTTTCCAGTTTTTTACTTGGTTATTTGTTTCCTTCGAATCGCATGTTTGCGATGATTCTTGTGTTGACTTTGTAATTTTTGTTTGCTCTTTTGCGGATCATGAAAGGAAGTATTCCTCACATGTGTGTAAGTGATTTAGATTGTTGATGTTAATCAGTCCGCAGTCCCTCCAATTCGAAAGTATTGTCCATGACTTCCACTTTCCGTTCGTGACGTGGACTTTGTTGGAGTGCCACCTCGTTGGCCATTCTCATCAGAGCCTTGTTGTCCCGTACTTCAGTCACATTGAGAACGGCATCGGGCAGTTGACGGCTCGTCATGGAACGGAGCAACAGAAGGTCGGCATCGGGCAGCTGGGTTGTTGCCACTACGAGGTCGTAGTCTATGGACTGCATTCTGCTGATGGCATTTTCCACGTTGTTCTCCACTTGAAATTTATGTGGACTGTATGTATGCAGGTATTCGGCAGACAGTTTGTTCTGGGTGTCAACAATTAATACGTGCAACGTTTTCATAATTTTATCCTTTCTTTTTATGTTTGACGCTGCAAAGTTAGCACATTCCCCACGTGCTGCAAATAACCTATGTTAAGAAAGAAAATTGTGGTGTGTTTTTATAGTTTTTTCTTCGGTTGACATCTTCTTTCAGCCAGTTCCTTTCGGATTCGGCTCAGACTTTCGGGTGCCACTCCTAAATAGGAAGCTATCTCAGTCTGCGGCAGCCGTGTGGCGAGTTTTGTCTGTCGTTTCAGAAAGTCGATATAACGTTCTTCGGCGCTGACGCCCATCAGCTGGCTCACGCGTCGCTCCATATCGCGTACATGCGCATGAAGAAGTTGTTGCTGGAAGTCAGCGAAAGCAGGATAAGTGTGCCGGAGCAGTTCTAAAGTATCGGCATCGATGAGCAGGACAGAAGTATCTTCAACAGCTTCTATAAAAAAGTTGGAAGGCGAATGGAAAAATAAAGTTTCCACATTGCAGAGGAACCAGTTTTCGGGTGCGAAGAGAAGAATATTTGTGCGTCCGCGGTCGTCCACGGCATATTCTTTCAAAAGGCCATGTTCCACAAAGAATGCGTGATGGCACGTCATTCCTTGACGCAACAGAAAGTCGCCGCGTTTTACTTCTATCCTTCGACAATGCCTTACCAAACAGTCAATAGTATCAGCATTAACGTCTATGTTTGATTGGAGAAAATTACCAAATGTATTTTTATTGTCTTTTCCGGGCTCATTCATTGTTGCTGATACTTGGTTATAAAAGTTTTGAAATGGGATATATGGTATGAAATCAGTGATGTTGCAAAGTTAGTAAGTAATAACAGAAGTCCAAAATGTTTTAGAGTAAAAAATTAAGATTGTTGGATGCTAGTTAAGCCCGATAAGAAGGGTGAGCAGTAACTGCATGTCGGCTCTGTCTCTGAACTTCTCTCTGAGTAGGGCGATAAGTTTTGATTTACGCTTCTTCATGCCGTCGATGGAAAGCCCCAGCATCTTGGCTGCCTCGGCGTTGGAAAGTCCCTGCTCGTAACTCAACTCAAAAACCTCTCGGTAGATTTTGGGCAAGTGGGCAATGGCAGTCTGTAAGAGATCTATGGTCTCCTGTTCAACGATGGAAGCCATGACGCTTTCCTCCATGACACTCTGTTCTTTTCGGTAGTTTTCTGAGCTGGCTGCTTTTCTCAGAATACTGATACATTTATTATGAATACAGGTAAAAAGAAAAGACTTGAAGTGCAGGAGTGATTGAAATTCATCCCGATGGTGGTAGGTGGTCAAAATAGCATCCTGAACACAATCTTCCGCCATAAGCGCATAGTTGTCAGTGAGAGTCCGTGCGGCGTATGCTATCAGAGAAGAATAGCATCCGGCGTAGAGGCTGTCTATCGTACCTGCCTTAAAGTCTTGGAAAATGTGTTCATTTATGACCATACACCCATATTTTGATTGCAAATGTAATGTTTTTATATAGAAAAACTTCTTTTTTCGTGAATTAATTTTTATTTAGAGTTACACTATTTCCGGTTGATTGCGTATTTGCTGTAAACTCAAAAAGACAAGGAATGATGAAAAAGAACAAATTTGCAGAGAGATTTTTATTGGGTTTAGCGCTGTTTAGTTTCATGCCGCTCACAGGGTCGGCACAGTTGCTGAGGGGTAAATTGAACGGTCCTGTTCCCGAGGATGCTGTAGTAAGTTATTGTCCTGACGGAAATCTGTTTCAGGTGAAGATGACAGATTTGAATTTTGATAAGGACGGGACTTTTACCTATGACGAGAATCTTATGAACCCGACAGCGGATGTCACTATTGATTTTGGTGTGCCCGGTGGTTATTTTGGCATTCATCTGGTGAAAGGCAAGACCGTGGAGATGACCATCGACAAGACCGACAGCGGATATGAAGTCTCTTTTGACGGACCGCAGTCTGACGTCAGCCGATATGTCAACCGCTCTACGGTGGCTTTTGACAATATGCGCTATTGGGCACCCGACCCTTCAGAGGCAAAGTCGAATCAGGAGTATCGGAGTATCTTGGACCGTGAGTATTCGGAATGTGTGAAACTCCTGCCGACCATCAAGGACAAGAAAACGAGAAGCTACTATGCAAAACTTACCGACAATCAATACAAGTGGTGCAAACTGAGACTTATCATGGACAAGTGCCAAGATGAGGGCAAGCCCTACACCAGCGACGCTGAGTTTCGTTCGCTTCTGAAAGGCGTGGATGTGAACGACCCCATCTGCGTTGCCACCAATGTGTCGCTCACCGCACTCAATGCCAAGGTAGACGTGCCGATGGAAGGCAACAACGAAGCCTATTGCCGCCGTCAGATGGCGCTCACCGACAGCTTGGTTACCAATCCGACGCTCCGGACGGTGATGACACAGGTTATCGGTCAGAACTTCTTTGCTTATGGAGATGGCAGTGGCGACACCGAGAAATTCATTGCTGACTACCTGCGCTTTGCCGGGCACGACTCTCTGATTGCCAATTCACTGGTGGAGCAATTCTACGCCAATGAGAAAGCCAAGAAGCAGACCAAGAAAGGCAGGACGGCACCCGACATAACGCTGATGGCTCCCGACGGAAGCAAGGTGTTGCTTTCCAAGGTGCTGAATTCCAAATTCACGTATATTGACGTGTGGGCGACTTGGTGCGGTCCCTGTGTCAAGGAGATACCCCATTTGGCAAAATTGGTGGAAAGATACAAGGGCAACGACAAGGTGCAGTTCATCAGTATTTCGGTGGACAGTGACCAGAAAGCATGGCATCGGAAGCTCAATGCGGACCATCCCCAATGGCCTCAATATATTCTGTCTGCCGAAGACAACAAGAAATTCTCAGAAGATTGGGGTATCAGCGGTATTCCCCGTTTTATCATGATTGACGAAAACGGACAAATCTTTAACGCGGATGCCAGTCGTCCTTCGGATGAGAAGACCGCGACAATTATAGACCAGCAAATAGCGAAGTGATATGACCGACGGAAAAGGATTGGAAGAACTGGAAATAATAGCCTATCTGATTTGCAAGGACATCGCCGGAACCCTTTCTGACGAAGAGAAGGCGCTGTTGGACCAATGGCGCAGAGCCAGCGACGAGAACGAGAAAGTCTATCAACGGCTGCACAACGCCGATTTGCTCGACAAGGAGCAGCGGCGCTCCGCGTTGGTGGATTTCCATCGGCCTCTCAACGACATGAAACGGCAGTTGGGCTTGGAGCACGTCGCCCCGGTAAGGCACTCGCGCCGCAGGTGGCTGGTGGCGGCATCCGTCGCCTTGCTGATATTGGGCGGACTGATGTTCCGATGGCTCGACCAGTCCGGACCGGCTCCTTCGTCGGAAAACGTGACCGCTCAGAAACAGCAGGAAATACGTCCGGGAAAGACGGTGGCAACCTTGACCTATGGTGACGGGCAGCAGGTGGTGCTGACGGATGACGACAGCGAGAACCAAAAGATAATGAGAAAAACCGGGAGCGGACATCCCGCGAAGATGAACAGTCTGACCACGCCGAGAGGAGGAGAATTCAAGGTGACCCTTGAAGACGGCACGGAGGTGTGGCTCAACGCAGCATCCAAGTTGGTCTATCCGGAAACCTTCGGCGACAGGGAAAGGCGTGTGGAACTGGAAGGCGAGGCTTATTTCAAAGTGGCAAAGAATGAGAAGAAGCCTTTCTTCGTGGTTGCCGGCAGTCAGGAGATACGTGTCTATGGCACAGAGTTCGACGTGGATGCCTATGAGGAGGAGGACGAAATTCTCACCACGCTGGTCAAGGGCAGTGTGTCGTTGAAGTCGCTCCATGCCGTTCAAGGCGAGGTGGTGCTGTCGCCCGGACATCAGGCAGTATTCTCACAGTCCACCGAATCGGCACGCGTCCGCAAGGTCGATACAGATGTGGTGACCAGTTGGCGCAAGGGAATGTTCGTGTTTGAGAATCAGACAATGGCACAAATCATGCGGCAATTGTCACGTTGGTACGATTTCGACTACAAGTTTGCAGACCCCAATGTCGCCCAGATTGAGTTCATGGGCACTATTCCTCGGTATAGTTCTTTCCACGATGTAGCCGAGGTGCTCCGAAAAGCCGGAGGCATCAAGCTAAGTCAGAACGGTCGTACAATTATTGTCAGTGCAGAATGAGGCGGTGCGGAGTTCCTGCTTGTTTTTCAGAAGGCAGGAGCGAAGCGGTCGTTCACTTCACATTTTTATATATAGAGTGCCATCTTTAAATAGAGTGCATCATGAAACAAATCTTATCAAGTTTCTATTTCGTCATACTGTTCTTGGCGGTTTTCCCGATGAGTGCCAAGTCGCAGACCTATGACTTCAACTATAACGACAAAACCATAGAACAGGTTATCAAGGACCTGCGTCACCGGACGGGCTATCAGTTCTTCTACAAGAAGGAGACGGTTCAGAAGGCTTCACCTTTCACCTGCAAGTATCGCAATCTGACCCTCACCCAGTTTCTTGACCGGGAGTTCTATGAAGAGCGCGGCATCTCCTATGAGATTAGCAAGGGAACGGTCATTCTGAAGAAAGCTCCTGCCAACAGACCCTATTTCAAGCGCAACATCTCAGGACTCGTGACCGATGAGAACGACGAGCCGCTGATTGGCGTTACCGTGATGGTGAAAGGCACACAGACGGGAACGGTGACGGATGTTGAGGGCCAGTTTTCACTGCTTGTGGAGGGAACGCATCCCAAGTTGGAATTCACCTATGTGGGAATGAAGCCGAAGACCGTCTCAATAGAAGGTCGGCAGCACGGAGTGTTGCAGGTGAAGATGCAGGCCGACGAGCATTTGCTTTCCGAAGTCCTCGTCACGGGCTATCAGGACCTGAAACGTGAGAATGCCACAGGAGCCTATCAGCAGATTTCATCCAAGGAGTTGAGCAAGCGCTACACTTCCGATTTGGCAAGCAGACTGGAGGGACAGGTGCCGGGACTGACCCTTTATTCCAACGGTAACAATGGGAGCGGAGAGAACGCGATGACCATTCGTGGCGTAGGCTCGTTCAACGCCAAGACATCACCTCTCATCGTGGTGGACGGACTGCCTATCGAGGGCTCCCTTGAGACCGTGAACGCCTACGACATCGAAAACATCAACGTCCTGAAAGATGCCTCCGCGGCAGCCATCTATGGTGCGAGAGCTTCGAATGGCGTTATTGTTATCACCACCAAGCGGGGGAAGAAGGACCGACTGGAGGTGGACTTCAACGCCGACCTTACAATCTCGGACAAGCAGAGCTATAGCAACTACGGATGGGCAGACGCCGACCAGACGCTGCAGATAGAAGAAGCCAACTTCAACTATGTGAAGAGCAGGGAAGACCTTATCTCCAGTCTGGTCAGTACTCTCACCACCAATCCCCATGCACTTTCGCCGGCTTCCCGGCTGATGGTGCGTCACTATTTAGGACAGGTGAGCGACGAGGACTATGCGCAACAGATGAATACGTGGCGCAACAATGACTACCGGCAACAGTGGAAGGACACATGGCTCCGTCAGCAAATACAACACCAGTACAACCTCTCTCTGCGCTCCCACGGCAAAGTGGTAAGCTCCAGTCTGGTGTTCAATTTCAAGGGCGACAACATGGGGACCGTGAAAGAGCACGACAACACCTTCAGCATGAGTTATGCAGGTGACGTGAAGGCCGCACGATGGCTCGATCTCTCCTTTGGCATTCATCTGATGAATGAGCGGGCTAAGACCCACTACAGTGACAGTTACAACGGCATCAACTCGTTTCAGCCCTATCTGAGCCTCTATAATGACGATGGCACACCCGCTGAAATGGAGGCCGCTGTCTATTTAGAAGAGCCGACCCTGTCGCAGACCGACTTGGGACTGAAGTCTGAGAGCTATAACCTTCTCGACGAAGTGAACCAAAACTTTACGAGGGCAAGGCGCAATAACATCCGGACCTATGCCCATGCCACGGTGAAACTGCTGCCGGAACTGAACGTTCAGGCACGGTTCCAATATGAGGACATCATCTACAAAGGTGAAACCCGATGGGAGTCCGATTCCTATTATATGCGACATCTCTACAATCTCTTTACCTCCAGCGGCACTCACTATCTTCCCGAAGGCGGCATGTTGAAGACGAACCACTCGAACGGTGACTATTACACCTTCCGCATACAGGCAAACTTTGCCAAGACTTTCGCGGAGAAACATGATGTGGAGGCAATAGCCGGATTCGAATATCGGGACACGCATACTCGGGAGACCAATAATCTCTATGTGGGCTATGATGACGAAACGCAGACCAATATGAACTACATCACCGATTTCAACGACCTGACCAATCTCACCTCGTCGGACCTCGGCGTGAACTATAGTCCGACAGGTTACGCGCCCACCGCTTCCGACTTTCAGACGAGCGACATCACCCACAGATTCTATTCCTATTATTTCACCGTCAACTACACCTACGACTCCCGCTATGCCGTTCAGGGCTCCTATCGTGTAGACAAGGCAGACCTCTTCGGCGCAGACCCTAAATTCCGCGGCAGGCCCCTGTGGTCGGTGGGTGCTAGTTGGAACCTTCAGAATGAGGCTTTCATGAAGTCCCAGCAATGGATTGACTTGCTGAAACTGCGTGCCAGCTATGGACTCACCGGAAACATCGACCAGAATGTCTCCTCCTATCTCACGGCTGCGATTGCCGTCAACGAAGTGAACAGCAAGAAAATGGCGACGCTCAATACGCCTCCGAACGACCAACTGCGTTGGGAGAAGACTGCCTCGTGGAACTTTGGCGTGGACTTTTCATTCTTCAATCATCGGCTGAGCGGTGCCCTCGACTTCTACCGGAAGACAAGCAGTGACCTGCTTGCCCTCACCGATATCGACCCCACGAGTGGCTGGAGCTCGCTGACCATCAACAATGGCAAGGCAAGGAACCAAGGTGTGGAACTGCAACTCAACGGTGTCATGATTCAGTCGAACGACGATGACCACTTGGGACTGTCGGGTGCGTTCAACATTGCCTACAACAGCAATAAGGTGTTGCGCATAGACCATACGCCTACCTCCGGCTATGAGGCACTCACCACCCTCCATGAGGGCCATCCCATCAACTCGCTCTACTCCTATCGCTTCGCGGGCATGCAGACCAGTGAGGACGGTACGCAGAGCTATGGTTGGTATAAGGCCGACGGCACCGTACATACCTCTGACATCTCTACAGGTGAGTTTGAGGTGGAAGATGTGGTATATTCCGGCGGACTCGACCCGAAAGTGACCATTGGCTTCACACCCACCATCACGTGGAAGGGCTTCTCGCTTTCCGCCTTGATGATGTTTTATGGCGGGCACTATATGCGGGTGGGGATGGACCGATGGACCCATGAGGGATATTACACCGGCTATTCCCAGATGGTGGAGCTGGATGCAGTGCCGGCTGCTTATCTTGACTACTGGAACGCGACGGACAAGACCACAGCTATAGCCAACGGCTATCCCGGAAGCACAACCATCGGCGATTACAGTTATATTGATCAGACGGTGCAGCATGCCGACTATTTCAAATTGCGCAATATCGTTTTGGGCTATACCTTTCCCCAGCTACTCTGCAAGCGGTTAGGCGTGGCAGGTCTGCGTATCCAACTGCAAATGAACAATGTGGCAACGTGGGCGAGAAATAAATACAGTGTCGACCCTGAGGCCAACAATCCCGTTACGGGCTTTGCCATCAACAAGACGCCCAAAAGCTACACAATGAGTCTTAGTATCAATCTTTAATGACCATCAGCAATGAAGAAACTCATATATTCTCTTCTCATCCTCTGTGCGCTCGTCTCCTGCGACGACCGACTGGATATTCAGCCAAAGGGCGAAAGTACCCTGGAAAGCGCCTCCGACCTGGAAATGCTGTTCAATCAGAACTACGATTTGGGCATGCCCTATACAGACTTGGGCATTGTCTGCAACGAATCGCTCGGCATGGGCTCAAATATTCCGGTGGAACTGACGCAGACCAATACCAATGAATTCGCATGGCTCACCTATAATGAACAGGTGGACCGCGCCTCGCTCACGTTGGAAGATGAAAGATACACCAACGCCTACAAGTATATCAACTACATGAATACGATTATCGAGAAGATGCCCGATGCCAGCGGTGAGGACAGCGTGAAGACAAGTCTGATAGCTGAGGCTCATGTGATGCGTGCCTATCTGCACTGGCTGTTGGTGAATATTTATGCCAGACAATATGACGAGGCAACCGCTGAGAGCGACGGCGGCATCGCGTATGTCACCGACTTGGATGTCACTAAGCAGAAGGAAAAACTTACGGTGGCTGAGGTCTACAACAGAATCTTGGAAGACTGTTCGGACCAGTATATCTCACAACTACCGGAGTATAATAGTGACGTGCTGCGGGGTGACCAGGCATGGGGCAATGCCGTGAGAGCCAAGGTACTTATGCAGATGAAGCGCTACAGTGATGCCCTTCCGTATGCCCTGCGCGCACTGGAAATCAATGGTAATATCGAGGACCGGTCGACCATCGTGGAGGCAGGCGACTGGATTCTCACTCGACAATGTCCGGACAATTATATCTACTTTGGAACGATGGTGGCTCCTTTTATGGAGGTCATCTCTCCTGAGACCGTTGCGCTCTTCGAACCGGGAGACTATGTGAAAGACTACGCTTATCTGTTCGGAAGGAAAACCGATGGGAGTGATGAGGATAGTGACGGTGAGGACAGCGAAGAGGAAGACGCTAAGTCCGCTTCCTTTGACGCCGTCAAGCTGGCACAAGGGTCATCGGGGTCCGAAAGGGCAGAGAAGGCAGATGCATCGGATGATTCCGTGTCCACAGAAGATGGATATGTTCCTGTCAATGCGGACAGTCCCGCTTGGAGTACTCTCTATGGATATCTGATGAGCGGCATCCCTGGCTCCGCCATGTACTATGCCATGAGCAGCTATGTCAATGCATACGGAATCACCAGTGACAGAATGTATTACACGGCGGCGGAATGTTACATAAGGACTGGGCAGATTGCCAAGGGACTTGACCTTGTCAATCAGGTAAGAGAAAAACGGGTGGATGCGGCACACTATGAACCCTTGCAGGCTGACGACGAGAAGAGTGCAATGACAATGCTTCAGAAGTGTAAGTGGATAGAGAGCATCTGCACCTATGAGAATTTCTTCGACTGTAAGCGGTGGAACACAGAAAGCGATTATCGTAAGACCATCACCCGTACACTCTATGACAGCGACGGCAATGCCTTGTCTTATTCCATTGCTCCGGACTCACCATTATGGATATTCCCGTTTCCGCAGAATGTCACGACCAAGAATCCATCGCTTACTCAAAACTATTAGCTCAACTTACTAAAGTTGCTGACACATGCTTTGCAGGACAGCCGGCACTTTTTATTAGAAATGCAACGAAAATATGATGGCAGATTAATAGAACTCAACTATTTAATATAATTCCATAGGTTGAGTCTTTGGAAAATTTAAAAAGAAAATCTAATAAAAACCCCTGTCTAAGTCCTTGAAATGGATTTAGGCAGGGCTTTGGTGATGGATGGAGAGGCAACTCCTCCT
>JBMNUW010000014.1:0-31654 GCA_050946475.1 Prevotella sp. | reverse complement strand
AAATCGATCCGAAAACCGGCAAGGCACTCACACCTTTTAAACCTGTCTGGAGTGGAACGGGAGGTCGATATGTAGAAGGCTCGCACATCTACAAAAAAGACGGCTACTATTATCTGCTCTGTTCAGAAGGCGGTACCGAACTGGCCCACAGTCTTACCATAGCACGCAGCCGCAACATCTATGGTCCCTATGAAAGCAACCCCGACAATCCCATCATGACCAATTGCCGTGCGAAGGGACAGGACAAGCAAATACAGGGTACCGGACACGGTGACTTCGTACAGGCAAAGGACGGTTCGTGGTGGATTGTATTCCTTGCCTACCGCAATATGGGCGGCAGTTACCATCATCTTGGACGCGAGACCTGTCTGGCACCCGTGGAATGGCGCAAAGGCGAATGGCCTGTAATCTATGGTGGCGAAGCAATAGACACACTGATGACGACCAAGCTGCTGCCTCAGCATTCTTATCCTTCGAAGCCCATGAGATTCACTGAAGACGATCCTGCATGGGTCTACCTCCAAAACCCTGACAGTAGCAAGTATCAATGGATGACACCGAAGCAAGGCGATGAATCGGAAAAGAGTAAAGGCGAGCTCTCGAAAATCAAAGTGCTGCGTCTCTACGGTTCGGAATCTTCGCTCACCCAAAACAACAGGCCTACCTATATTGGCAGACGACAGGAAGCAGAGCAAATTACTTGCGAGGTATGCGTAGACTTGCATCAGCAGACAAAACTAGAGGCAGGTATCTCCGTCTATCAAATCAACGACGGTCACTATGACCTTTTCGTTGAAAACAACAAGGATACGGGACTCATCGTAGGTTTACGCTATCAAGTCAAAGGACTGCCAGTAAACACCGTCGTCGGTTATGCCGACCAAATGGGGCATTCCGTGAAACGCCCTGTATACCTGAGAGTGCAGTCTGCAGACAACCTGTATGTATTCAGTTATTCCTTCGACGGAAAGAACTATCAGAAGATTTCTGCACTACCCAGTACATTGCTAAGTACCGAGGTGGTAGGTGGTTTCACAGGAGTGACGCTCGGCATGTATGCCTGTGGCAACGGCTATGCGGACTTTACAAAATGGAAATACGAAGAAAATTAAACTTTTCGTTGAAAATATTTGCTATCGAACGATATTTTATGTAAATTTGCTAAAAACATAAGTTGGCAAATTCCAATTTAAATATCATACATCATGAAAAAGTACTTAGCAGAACTGGTTGGAACATTTGTTCTAACATTCCTCGGCTGCGGTGCAGCTGTCAGCCTTAATTGCGGAACTGATACCGCTTCCGTAGTAGGTACCGCTATCGCCTTCGGTCTTACTGTAGTTGCCATGGCTTACACCATCGGCGGCATTACCGGTTGCCACATCAACCCGGCCATTACCCTTGGTGTGTACCTCAGTGGACGCATGAGTGGAAAAGATGCTGCTGGCTACATGGTGGGACAGGTAATAGGCGGTATTCTCGCCGCAGCTGTTCTTGCCGGTATTGTAGCCACCAATCCAGATTCCGTTCAAGGCGTTACAACCGGTGCTAACACCTGCAACTTCGGACAACTCAACGGCTTCGTAGTTGAAACTGTACTCACTGCCCTATTCGTTCTTGTAGTACTCGGAGCAACTTCTAAAACCAACGGAGCAACCAATAACTTCGCAGGTCTTGCCATTGGTCTCTCGCTCACCCTCATTCACCTGGTAGGCATTCACTATACCGGTACTTCTGTGAACCCGGCACGCAGCATTGGACCGGCTCTATTCCAGGGAGGACAGGCCATTTCCGACCTTTGGGTGTTCATAGTAGCTCCTCTGTTGGGAGGTGCCATTGCAGCTGGCCTTTGGAGAGCTTTTTCACCTAAGGGAGAATAAATAGTGCTCCATTTCCCTATAAAATAAAGCAAAAAGAGATTTTATCCGAGAAAGGATATAACAAACATAATTTCTAACTATAAAGAAAGCGCCTCACTTCGACTTGACTGTCTAAGTGAGGCGCTTTTTATTTTTCTTACATTTCCCGCTTCTAAATGGAGTTTTTTTCATAACTTTGCCAAAGATTCAACGAATTTGCTTGCCACTTCCAATAGAAGCGATAAGAGGACAGGAACTATCCACGCAGCAATTCCCTCCTGCAAATGCCAAAGTTAACCGTCATCTTCCAATAAGAGGCGATAACTTATCTACTACAAAGTCAGCATGTAAATTCAGAGATGGGTGCGCCACTGATTTTAACAGCTCACCATGATGCCCCGTGCTTCAAATCTTTTCCACAGAAACAAAACGACAATGGACAATAAGAAAACAAGTATCACCAACAGACAGTATCTCATCCCTTTCATTCTAGTTACTTCACTGTTCTTCCTATGGGGCTTTGCCCGCGCCATTCTCGATGTGATGAACAAGCACTTCCAGAACGCGCTGGATATCAGCATAACCCAATCGTCACTCATCCAGGTGACAACCTATCTCGGCTATTTTCTCATGGCCATTCCCGCCGGATGGTTCATCAACCGTCGCGGCTATCGTCTGGGCGTGGTATTCGGTCTGACGCTTTTCGGAGTGGGAGCACTGTCCTTCATTCCCGGTGCTGAGGCCGGTACGTTTTATGCCTATCTTGGATCGCTTTTTATCATAGGTTGCGGACTTGTGTTTCTGGAGACATCCGCCAATCCTTATGTCACAGAACTTGGTGACAAAGCTACGGCAACAAGCCGATTGAACCTCAGTCAGTCGTTCAACGGACTGGGATCACTCTCCGCCACATTCCTCATCGGACAGTTCCTTTTCAACGGGTCTTCCAAAGGCGACGACATTGTCATTCCCTATACCATCCTCGGCGTTGTGGTGTTGCTCATTGCCGTCGTATTCTCACGCGTTAGTCTGCCCGAAATCCAACACGCCGAGACCGAAGAGGACAAGATACATGACACTCGTATCATGAAACTCTTCAAACACCACCCCACCTTCGTATTCGGGCTCATTGCTCTGCTCTGCTACGAGGTGTCGGAAATCTCCATCAACAGCTATTTTATCAATTTTGTGACCGGCAAAGGCTGGATGAGCGACAACACCGCCTCCATCATTCTCACCTGCGCTCTCGCCGTATTCATGCTCGGCCGCTTTATCGGCAGCTGGATTATGCGACGCATCAAGGCCGAAGTGATGCTGCTCTACTGTGCCATCGGTTCTGTAGTCTGCATCGGACTGGTGCTCTGCAATCTTGGTAAAGTTTCCATGGTGGCACTTGTAGCAAATTATCTCTTCGAAGCCATCATGTTCCCCACCATCTTCTCATTGGCGCTACGCGGGCTGGGCAACCTGACAAAGAGTGCCTCCTCGCTGCTGATGATGACTCCTATCGGCGGCTGCGGATTCTTGCTCATGGGGCTCATCGCCGACGCCACAAATCTCACTCTCCCCTTCATCATTCCGTTCTGCGGCTTCTTCGTGGTGCTCCTCTTTGCTTCTGAGCTCACCCGCAAGAACAAGCCCACAGTGCTTATCCTCTGAAAAAGTTAATTTCTGCTAAATAGTATCTTTCAATATATTAAAACACCGGGGCTCTTTGAAGTGCCCCCAATAGTTGGACAAAAAACTTTTGGGGTGCAGTTCACTTTTATCGGCTCCGGTATTTTTGTTATTGTTGCAAACAATTTTAAATCAGAATATTAGATGTGAAACTGCCTCACCTACAGTTATTGTTCATATTAGGACTGTTGCTTTTCTCCCTGCCTATGAGTGCCCGGCACATCACGGGACGGGTAAAAGACGTCAAAACGCATAAGGACGTTGTGGGTGCCACGGTGGAACTCCTGACACTGGCCGATAGTTCGTTCATCAGGGGGACAGTGGTCAAGAAAGATAATTCCTGGGGCCACGAAATCTATTGGTACAAACTCGACGTGGACAACAATACCGACTATCTGCTGCGTATCTCTGCCGTGGGCTACAAAACCCAATATAAAAAGGTGAAGGTGAGGATGGCCCAACGCGTAGCCGAACAGTTTATAGACGACGTGGAACTGGAGCCCGACTCAAAACTTCTGAGTGAGGTTGTGGTCAAGGCCACTAAGATAAAGATGGTCAACAAGGGCGACACGCTGGTCTTTGATGCCACAGCTTTCAACCTTTCTGAGGGTTCCATGCTTGATGCCCTCATCCGCCAGTTGCCGGGAAGCAGTATCAAGGACGGCGTCATCAGCGTGAACGGGCGAAAAGTGAGTTCCCTTCTCATCAACGGGCGCGACTTCTTCAAGGGTGACGCGAAGAAGGCGTTGGAGAATCTTCCGGCCTACACCGTGGACAAGGTGAAGGCTTACGACAAGGCAGGAGTCAGGAGCCGACTCGTGGGAAAAGACATGGGCGACAAGGAATACGTGCTCGACGTGAATCTGAAGAAACAATATCACCGGGGCGCCATCAACAACGTGGACCTCGCAGCGGGTACCCACAACCGCTATTCGGCACAGATGTTCACCATGAGCTATACCGATAAGGACCGGCTGTCTATAGCCGGCCGAATGAACAACGTAAGCAACAGCGGTGTGCCAGGCCAGGAGGACGTCATCGCCAATATGGTCAACGGAGGCAACGGAAAGCAGGCTTCGAAGAATCTCAACCTCGACTACCGGCACGAAGGAGCAACGGAGGACGACTTCCTGTCGGTGACAGGCTCCATGAGCCACTCCGACACGGACATCGAGACGCGCTCCAGCAGTCAGACTTTCCTCTCTACAGGCGACCACTACGGTCTTAGCAACGGCCACTCCTGGGGAAAGCCTACCAGCTATTCAGGCAGTATCCAGTTTAGCCAGCGTCCCAAGAAGCGGGTCATCTTGGCATCTGCCGAAATGGGATTCACTAAGGGGGAAAACCTGAGAGACAGTCGGTCAGGTACCTTCAGCGACAATCCCCAGGGTTCACTGGAAATTCTCGACAGTCTCTTCGCCCCCGTCACGAGTGAACGCCTGCGCTCCATCGCCATTCATCGGGTAAAGAATCTGCGCAATTCCTACTCTCAGCAACTCAACGGCAACTTTTCCCTGTCGGAGACTCTGTTGCTTGGTTCTGACGAAGACGGTTGGAAAAACATGCTCAACTTCGGCGCTTCGGGCAATCATAGCCACTCAAAGTCGAAGTCATTCTCGCTGAACAACATTGACTATTTTGACGGCATCACACCCGGCGACCACCGCAACCAGTTCAACGATACACCCAATAGTTCCAGCAACATTGCCGGTTATCTTGTCTACTCGCGGCGCCTTTCGTCTCAAAAGGCGGTCAACAATATGTTCTTCCTCAGCTTGGGTTACCATATCAACTATACCTATTCGAGCAACGACAACGCACTCTACCGTCTCGACCAGTTGGCTGACTATTCGCCTGATAACTATCCTATCGGGCTTCTCCCGTCAGCTCGGTCTGCCCTCGACAGTGTGCTTGACGTCAGCAACAGTTACAACAGTCGGAACCATACCACTGTTCAGAGTGTGGAGCCCAGTATTTGGTACACGCATGGCGACGGCACACGTATGCCACACTGGGGAATCAGTTTCAATCTGCCCGTCAAGTTCAAGACCGAGCGTCAACGCTATTTCCGGGAAAAATATTATTCGAAGAATCGCAATTCCACCCTCTTTGAGCCTACTTTGTGGTTGAATTATCATTTCAACGACTCCACCGGCACACGCTACGCACGCTTCGGCTATTCATCGAATGTCTCGCTACCAGACCTCATCACGCTCATGGGAATTCATGACGACAGCAATCCTCTGGCCGTGACCGACGGAAATCCCAACTTGAGAAACCAACGCACGCATCAATTCAGCTTCATAGCCAATGTCTTCTCGATGGAGCGGCAACGTCATTTTGGTTTCGACTTTGATTATAATCTCATACAGGACGCCATCGCCTCACGAACCTATTACGAGACATCCACCGGAATCACCCATACCCAGCAAGTCAATGTGGGTGGCAACTGGTCAGTGGCAGGAGGCATCGGCTATGGCTCCACACTGGACAAAAAGCAGCGACTTATGTTCGATGTAAGCCTCCGGTCGAATTTCAACAACAGCGTGGACTTGATGCAGACCTCTGCGGAAGGCAACGAACGAAGTGACGTCCGCACCCTCAACTCTACCCTCAATTTCCGTCTGAACTATTCTCTCGACGAACGACTGAGCCTCGAACTGGCAGCCAATGCCAATAACCAGTACACAACCAGCAACCAGTCAGGATTTGAAAAAATCAATGCCTGGGACAACAACGTGGTTCTCAACGGCACCTGCCAGTTGCCCTGGGACTTGGAATTTTCCACCGAAGTGGGTGACCGGAAGCGCAGTGGATACAACGATGAGCAGATGAACACCAACGATGTGGTGTGGAACCTGCGACTGACCAAGCGGCTCCTTAAGGGACGACTTATGTTCGCCTTCGATGCCTTCGACATCCTGGGACAGCTCAACAATACTTCCTACTCCATCAATGAGCAGGGCCGGACAGAAACCTGGACCAATTCTATTCCGCGTTATTGCATGCTCCACGTGGCCTTTAAGTTCCTGCAACCTTCCAAGAAGAGTTAGTTTCTTTGAGTGCTGTTCAGCCAGTTGAACTTTCCGGACAGGTCTTATCACCGTCGGATTCATTTCCAGTCCGGATTCCTTACTGGCTATTAAATTCCGTCTTAGAACAATCCTCCCATTTTGTAAAATGGATATTGCAAATTGAATTCTCAGTCTTTTTTCCCCCCGCTTTTATGCTTTTTTTAAACCATTTGAAACAATATTAAACGTGTTAGTCCTTTGAGATAAGGAAATAAAATGGTAATTTTGCATTAATCAAAAGAACCAATTTATTTTTAAACATATTATAAAATGGCAGTAAGTTACAAAGATTTAGGTCTCGTGAACACTCGCGAGATGTTCAAAAGAGCCGTCAAGGGCGGCTATGCAATTCCTGCATTCAACTTCAGTAACCTTGAGCAGTTGCAGGCTATCATCACTGCTTCTTCTGAATTGAAGTCTCCGGTGATCCTGCAGATTTCCAAGGGTGCCCGCAAGTATGCAAACCCCATCCTGCTCCGCTATATGGCACAGGGTGCTGTTGAGTTCGCAAAGTCTCTGGGATGCAATCATCCTGAGATTGTGCTTCACCTCGACCACGGTGACAGCTTCGAGCTCTGCAAGGACTGCGTAGACCTCGGCTTCTCTTCAGTGATGATCGACGGTTCTGCCCTGCCCTATGAGGAGAACATCGCCCTGACCAAGAAGGTAGCTGACTATGCTCATCAGTTCGACGTAACTGTTGAGGGTGAGCTGGGTGTCCTCGCTGGTGTTGAGGATGAGGTTTCTGCAGAAGAGTCTCACTATACAAAGCCTGAGGAAGTAATCGACTTCAGCAAGCGTTCTGGCGTTGATTCTCTTGCTATCTCCATCGGTACTTCTCACGGAGCTTATAAGTTCAAGCCCGAGCAGTGCACACGTGACCCGAAGACAGGCCGTCTGATTCCTCCTCCATTGGCATTCGACGTGCTGCATGAGATCGAGAAGAAGCTCCCCGGCTTCCCCATCGTTCTCCACGGATCTTCTTCTGTTCCCCAGGAGTATGTTGACATCATCAACGCCAACGGCGGCAACCTGCCTGACGCTGTCGGAATTCCCGAGGATCAGCTCCGCGAGGCTGCTAAGAGCGCTGTTTGCAAGATCAACATCGACTCTGACTCTCGTCTGGCCTTCACTGCTGGTGTGCGTCAGACTCTCAAGGAACATCCTGAGTACTTCGATCCCCGTCAGTACTGCGGCGTAGCTCGCAACTACATGACCGATCTGTACAAGCACAAGATTACCGATGTACTGGGCAGCGACAACAAGCTGGCTAACTGCGACTAATTCTGAAAGATTATCGATGTGAGCCAAAAGGCAAAGCCTCGATAAAATAAATAAAGCGGAACTCCCAAATAAGGAAGTTCCGCTTTTTTATTTATTTGGAATTATATCTGTTGTAAAAAACTCTGCAAATGTTAACACTAGGGATATGGAGTGCTAAAACTGTATATTGCATAAGATGGTTCAAATCAGATTGTAACGATGAAGACTCAATGCCAGGGTGAAATTAGCAAGAAAAAACCAGATAACATTTGTACCGAGTACAAGAGTTTATTAAATTTGCAGTGTTCACACCCCGCCGCCTAAATGGTACCTTAGACAATAATAAAACAATTCATAATATCAACTGGAATGAGAACAGATGAAGAGATGCGATGGAAGACATTGGCTACCGAAACTATTATAGACCGTAAGTGGCTTTCTGCACGAAAGGATACGGTGCAGTTGCCAGACGGACGTATCTACGACGAATACTATGTACTACACTACCCTACATGGATTAATGTGATAGCTGAGACCACAGACGGACAACTCATCGTAGAGCGTCAATACCGTCATGCTTTAGGCATAGTATCTACAGAAATCTGCGCTGGAGTTGTGGAAGAAGGTGAAAGCCCTCTCCAAGGTGCCAAACGGGAATTAATGGAGGAAACAGGATTCGGAGGAGGAAAATGGGAAGAATTACTCCGAATGGCTCCCAATCCCAGTACAATGGACAATCTCTGCTACAGTTTCCTTGCAAGGGGCGTGGAACACAAAGGGCTACAACACCTCGATGCCACGGAAGACCTGGAAGTGATGTTACGGTCACGAAAAGAAGTTTATGAAATGCTGATAAACAATCAATTCTGCCAGGCACTAATTATAGCACCATTGTGGAAATATTTTTCACTCTATCCGCTTTAACGTTTATGTACGTGTGAAGCAACGAATGGGGCACTGACTGGTTTTTCTTTATAAAAAATTTACTATCTAGCCAATAGTTCTCGGGAGAAATCCAATAGAAGAATAAGACAAGCACAAATAAACACACAATTACTTTCGTTATTGACAGAATAATGACTCACAATGATAATAGAATGAAAACGTTGAAACGACCTAGTACGCCATAGGACAAACCGAATTGCAGCAAGGAATAGTCTTTTCTCTTCAATATCAGCTACAACAGAATATGGTGCCATGTGAAGCCTCTTGAATCTCTCGTGCCAGAACGACGAACATCTCACTGACTGATATCTTTCATGTCTAAAGCTCACTCGAACTATTGCTGCCTGGAATTTTGTCTGCTTCTCACCAAAAAAGTTCGTTTGCATTGACGGCAGGCAAATAGTCTCTTTCCACTTGAAAGACACAGCAGAAGACAAAAAACAAAACAACAAATCAACTGATGGACAATAAGAAAGAGGTGGCAGAATACACCACCATCATAGACATGAAACGCAACAATCTCAGCAAAGTGGCTAACCAGTGCGCGTGGAACGTTATCATTATATAGAACGTATTATACGGCAGGTTACTCCACTATTACAGAAGATAGAAAACACCATATATGTTTACGTGCACATCTCTAATGGTAGACAAAAAGAAAGTAAAAACAAATATTTTTTCGGTTTTTTATTTGGAGCTTACAAAATAAAAGCCTATATTTGCAGCATCACAATGACAATATGAAACATTGATAAAAGGTAAAACCAACCTGATTAACCTAAGAAAACAACGTCGAGACATGGTTTCATGTTGACCAGGCCACGACTAATAAATTTAACAACTATGGAAGTAGAAAACATCTTAAAGGGCCTGATGTGGAAACACTCCGGCGAGCCTGAGTTTCTTCAGGCAGTAAAAGAAGTATTGCTCTCTATCAAGGACGTCTACAACCAGCATCCCGAATTCGAGAAAGTTCATTTAATTGAGCGCCTGGTGGAGCCCGAACGCGTATATATGTTCCGCGTGCCCTGGGTTGACGACAACGGCGAGGTGCATGTGAACACGGGTTACCGCGTACAGTTCAACAGTGCCATTGGTCCCTACAAGGGTGGCCTTCGCTTCCATCCTTCTGTGAACCTCAGCATCATGAAGTTCCTCGGTTTTGAGCAGACCTTCAAGAATGCACTTACTACTCTGCCAATGGGTGGTGCCAAAGGTGGTGCTGACTTCTCCATCCGAGGACGCAGCAATGCAGAGGTAATGCGCTTCTGCCAGGCTTTCATGCAGGAACTTTATCATTATATTGGTCCGGATGAGGATATTCCAGCCGGTGATATCGGCGTCGGTGGTCGCGAGATAGGCTATCTATTCGGAGAATACAAGAAGCTTACTCATCAGTTCCAGGGTGGTGTTATCACTGGAAAGGGCATTGAATGGGGCGGTTCTATACTGCGGCCAGAAGCTACAGGCTTCGGTGCTCTCTACTTCGTCAATCAGATGTGCGAAACACATAATATTGACTTGAAAGGAAAGACAGTGGCACTATCCGGCTTCGGCAACGTGGCATGGGGTGCTACGAAGAAGGCTACAGAACTGGGTGCCAAGGTTATCACCTTGAGCGGACCCGACGGTTACATCTATGATCCCGAAGGCATCAGTGGCGAGAAAATCGACTACATGCTTGAACTGCGTGCAAGTGGAAATGATGTATGCCAACCCTACGAGGAAAAATTCAAAGGCTCGAAGTTCTTCCCTGGGAAGAAGCCTTGGGAGCAGAAAGCCGACATCTACCTCACCTGTGCTACACAGAACGAGCTCAACGGCGAGGATGCCGACCGCATATTGGCACACAAGCCGTTGTGCGTAGCTGAAGTTAGCAACATGGGATGCACTGCCGAAGCTGTGGAGAAGTTTGTAGAAGCTAAACAACTCTTTGCTCCTGGCAAGGCTGTTAACGCCGGCGGCGTGGCTACTTCTGGACTGGAGATGACACAGAACTCCATCCGTCTGCACTGGAGCGCCAAGGAAGTAGACGAAAAGTTGCACTACATCATGCACTCTATCCACGAGCAATGCGTGAAATACGGAAAGCAGCCCGATGGATATATTGACTATGTAAAGGGTGCCAACGTCGCTGGATTCATGAAGGTGGCCAACGCTATGATGGCGCAAGGCATCGTATAAAAAATGGTTTATATGTGAGAGAGGTTATTCTAACGATATTACTCGCTATTTGCCTTACCCCTGCGGGAGCTCAAACTCGCAGAGGCAAGGCTTCTTATTATTCTAAAAGAGCTACGGGAGCGAGAGCGGCTAGTGGCGTGCGGATTCATCACGACAGTTTGACTTGCGCACACCGAACCTATCCTTTTGGTACGCTGCTCAAAGTAAAGAACTTGTCTAACGGTCGTGAGGTGGTAGTTAAAGTTATCGACCGTGGTCCTTTCAGCCGCAATCGTATCATAGACCTTAGCTACGGAGCTGCTAAGGAACTTGGAATGCTCTCCGACGGCATTGCCATGGTGGAAGTAAAGCGACTTGACTCTCCCCCCTACAGAATGGATGAAGAAACAGGACTTCCAGACTTCGACTTCGATTTTAAAGATGTAGCATATAGCTTTATTGAAAAATGGGACCTGCCCGATGAACCCGAGCAAAACCTTGTAAACAAAAAGATGCCCACTAAGGAACAAGCCCAGAAAAAGCGACAAGCCATTCGTAAAAAAGCCAGCAGGACCCACATAAAAATAAACCGTAACGAAGCAATGAAAACTCAGCTGAAGCCACACAACGGACAACAGAAGAAAAAAGAAAAAGAAGGAGAAGCTTCGTCTTGGCGCAACGTATTTGACAAAATAAAGAATTGGCTTGAATAGTCTTCTCAACATCATAAAAAAGCTATGTCAGTTCCAATTGGAACTAACACAGCTTTTTTTATTTACCAGACTTAAATAATATATCCCTCCTGTTCAAATCACAAACCATATACTTGGTTTTAATTCCCTGAGAAAACAGTTTAAACTAAAATACAAGAAAAGATTTCGTTAATATTTTCGAGTTGGAATATTAAACTCAGTAACCTTAGAAATTGCCTTGTTTCCAACAAGAACACTTACACAGAATTTTACTGAACCCTGCTTCAAACGGTCGTCTGCCTTAACCAATGCCGTATAGCGGATTCCTTTCCCAGGCATGATTTTCTCCACATGCATATTGGGTGAAATAAAGATATGGCGGTTGCCAGTCGCCTCCACAACTGTAGGCTGCACGTCATAAACGGCCTTCTGTCCAGTGTTCATCACCTCAAAGATAATCTTTGCCATCTCGCCACGCTCCAAGGTGCCATTCTGGTTGTCATCAACAAAACGAGCGTTTCGTACTACTACATTAGGTGTGTAACTGTAACCTTGCACAACATCTTCTACACTCGATTCCATGGGTAAATTAGACTTCGGTTGTTGAGCGCTGTAATTACCCGTATAGTCGGAAGAATTGAAGTCATAAATACGGTCGTCACCACTGTTGCTACTGTCAAAGCCGCTTCCATAATTATCAGTCTGACTATTAGTGGTACCATTATCCACATAGTCTTCACTGTCATAATTAGATTGTGACTGCTGACTAGTCCTCGCTGCGACCCGCTCTGCTTTGTCATGACGATACTGCTCCAAATCAGCCTGACGACGCTGATCTGCAGCCTGACCAATAACGCCACCCACAACTGCACCACCTGCCATACCAACAATGGTACCAATATCAGAGCCACGTGGACCGTCGCTAATACCGCCAATAGCTGAACCTAAAATTGAGCCCAGCATCGTACCTGTATAAGCACCCTGCCCCGTGTAGCTATCGCAGCCGGTCAACAGCATCGTGGCCGCTACTGCCAAAACAATTGACTTTCTCATAACTTTCAAACCTTTTTAATCTGATGCAAAGATAAATTAAAAATCAATATATTATCACGTGTTTTCCCTAAATTAACATAGGGTAATCCCTACTGAATATCAAATCATATATAAGAAACAAAAAAGTTATATCTTCAACTGAAAGACAGCCTGACAACAGAACCTATAATAATAAAACCTTATAATGATGGATGGAACATATTATAAATGAGAAAACAGTAGATCGTTTCGTCAAATATAGTGTCAACGTATTCGGAATTGACATTCAATAAGAGAAAATGGTAATTGCACGTCAAGCCATCAAGGCGACATATAATTTATTCGAGGAAATCGGTCTGCAAAAGCAGTTGCGTGAAGTAGGTAATGATGAAAACCGATTAGACGAAATGGCGCAATATGCTGCAGACAATGAAGGATTAGATCAAGCTTACGTTGCAACATAAAAAACAAGACATAGTTGATATCTACCACGCTTCACTTTAAACAAATAAGAAAAATAATAAAATACATTGCCTGAAACGCGAGCTAAAACAAGCAAAAAAGGCTACTCTCTTGAAAAAGAGAATAGCCTCTATGTAGAGATTGAAAAATCAAATTATTCAGCCTTTGCTTCTTCAGCAGCTTCAGCCTTTGGCTCTTCTGCCTTTTCATCAGCCTTCTTAGCCTCAGGAGCCTTATCAGCTTTAACCTCTTCAGTAGCCTCCTCAGACTTCTTCTCCTCTGCAACCTCAGCAACATTAGCCTCAGTAGATTTCTTGGAGCGACGACTACGACGAGTTTTCTTCTCAGCCTTAGGAGCCTTGGCCATGTTTTCATCGAAGTCAACGAGCTCGATGAAACACATATCTGCTCCGTCACCCAGACGAGAACCTAACTTAATGATACGTGTATAGCCACCGGGACGATCACCTACCTTCTCAGCAACAGTACTGAAAAGCTCCTTCACAGCATATTTATTCTGCAGATAGCGGAACACTACACGACGATCAGTTGTAGTATCGCTCTTAGAACGAGTGATGAGAGGCTCTACATACTTTTTGAGTGCCTTGGCCTTAGCGAGGGTCGTAGTGATTCTTTTGTGCATAATCAAGCTGATAGACATGTTTGCAAGCATGCTATGACGATGAGATGCAGTACGGCCCAGATGGTTGAATTTTTTATTGTGTCTCATTTGTTTTTTTAATGCTTATTGGACTAGTTAGCTTTGAAATTACTCTTTGTCCAGTTTATACTTTGAAATATCGGTACCAAACGACAGATTCAGACTCTCGAGCAAATCATCAAGCTCTGAAAGCGATTTCTTACCGAAGTTACGGAACTTCAAGAGGTCGTTCTTGTTGTACTGCACGAGATCACCGAGAGTCTCAACATCAGCAGCCTTCAGACAGTTAAGAGCACGAACACTAAGATTCATGTCAACCAACTTCGTCTTCAACAGCTGACGCATATGCAATACCTGCTCATCAAACTCATCATTATTCTCCTTATCAGGATTCTCCAATGTAATCTTTTCATCAGAGAAAAGCATAAAGTGATAGATGAGAATCTTAGCAGCCTCTTTCAAGGCATCCTTCGGGTGTATGGAACCGTCCGTTGTCACTTCAATGACGAGTTTATCGTAGTCAGTTTTTTGCTCGACACGATAAGGCTCAACACGATATTTGACATTACGGATAGGGGTGTAGATGGAATCGATAGGAAGTACATTTACCTCAGTGCAGAATTGTCTGTTTTCGTCAGCAGGCACGTAACCACGTCCCTTATTGATAGTAAGGTCAATCTGCATAGAAGCCTTGGAGTCTAAATGACAAATCACCAATTCGGGGTTTAACACTTCAAATCCAGTCAGATACTTACCGATATCACCAGCCTTGAATTCGGTGGAATTCTCAACGGTGATACTAACTTTCTCGTTCTCGAATTCTTCTACTACTTGTTTGAATCGAACTTGCTTGAGATTCAAAATGATGTTAGTTACATCCTCCTTAACACCGGGTACTGAAGAAAACTCATGCTCAACACCAGCAATACGAATGGTATTGATAGCATAACCCTCCAGCGATGAAAGAAGGATGCGACGCAAGGCATTACCAATGGTAACACCGAAGCCAGGCTCAAGAGGACGAAATTCGAACACGCCGAATTTGTCATTAGCCTCCAACATCACAACTTTATCAGGTTTTTGAAATGCTAATATCGCCATTAATTGAATGATTTATTTAGAGTACAACTCAACGATTAACTGTTCCTTGATGTTTTCAGGAATATCTGCTCGATCAGGACGATGCAGGAACTTACCACTCTTAGTGTTCTCGTCCCACTCAATCCAAGGATACTTGCTGTGATTAAAACCTGCAAGTGCAGCATCAATCACCTCAAGAGACTTAGCCTTTTCACGAACACCTACTACCTGACCGGGAGCAACGCTATAAGAAGCAATACTTACAACTTGACCATCCACAGTAATGTGCTTGTGATTCACCAGCTGGCGAGCAGCAGCACGTGTAGGAGCAATACCCAAGCGGTAAACTACGTTATCAAGACGAGACTCCAAAAGCTGAAGCAAAACCTCACCGGTTACACCACTGCTAGCTGCAGCCTTGTCGAAAAGATTACGGAACTGACGCTCAAGTACGCCATAAGTATATTTTGCCTTCTGCTTCTCAGCCAGCTGCATACCATACTCAGATTGCTTACGACGACGGTCATTACCATGCTGCCCCGGGGGGAAGTTACGCTTGGAAAGAACCTTGTCAGCTCCGAAAATGGGCTCGCCAAAACGGCGTGCTATTCTTGATTTAGGACCTATATATCTTGCCATAATTAATTTATCTGTTAAATTTCCTGTCTAAAAAGATTATACACGACGACGCTTCGGAGGACGACATCCGTTATGAGGCAACGGAGTTACGTCTACAATTTCAGTAACTTCAATTCCGGCACCATGCACGGCTCTGATAGCACTCTCCCGACCGTTACCAGGACCTTTGACAAAAGCCTTAACTTTACGAAGGCCTAAGTCATAAGCTACCTTGGCGCAATCCTCAGCTGCCATCTGAGCAGCATAAGGAGTATTCTTCTTAGAACCACGGAAACCCATCTTACCAGCTGAAGACCAAGAAATCACCTGACCCTCGCTGTTGGCAAGAGATACAATGATATTGTTGAATGAGCTGTGGACATGGAGCTGTCCCATAGCATCAACCTTTACATTTCTTTTCTTAGATGTTGCTTTTGTTTTTGCCATAACTTTTTAAATTAAAATAGATGATACGGAAATCCAAAGAGTTCAGGATCATCCTACCTTCTATTAAATTTTACTTCGTAGCTTTCTTCTTGTTAGCAACAGTCTTCTTCTTTCCCTTACGGGTACGAGCATTATTCTTAGTACTCTGGCCGCGAACAGGAAGACCATTACGATGACGGATTCCACGATAGCATCCAATGTCCATGAGACGCTTGATGTTCATCTGAATCTCTGAACGGAGGTCACCCTCCACTTTGTACTCAGCACCGATAATCTCACGGATCTTAGCTGCCTGATCATCAGACCACTCGCTGACCTTCAGGTCACGGCTCACGCCGGCTTTATCCAATATCTTTGCTGAACTACTTCGACCTATACCATAGATATAAGTCAATGCGATTTCGCCACGCTTATTCTGGGGCAAATCTACTCCAACAATTCTTATTGCCATTTGTTGTTTGAATAAAGATAATTAAAAACTTAAAGTTCGATTTCGTTAAATTCGTGCAAATTTACTCATATATTCGCAATAAACAAGTAATTTACACTTATTTAACATCAACCCTGGCGCATTTTGTACTTAGGGTTCTTCTTGTTGATAACGAACAAACGACCCTTACGACGGACAATCTTGCAGTCGGGAGTACGTTTCTTTAATGATGCTCTTGTCTTCATATCAATATATATGATAATAATTATTTATATCTGAATTCTATTCTTCCCTTTGTCAAGTCATAAGGACTCATAGCCACTTTGACTTTATCTCCAGGTAAAATCTTGATGTAATGCAGACGCATTTTACCAGAAATATTGGCAATGATCTGTACTCCATTTTCAAGTTCTACACGAAACATGGCATTGGATAAACTCTCAATAACCGTTCCGTCTTGTTCTATTGCTGACTGTTTTGACATAAAATTAATTCTAAAAGATTTTCTACTAATTATAGACTACTTAAGCGTGCCACTCAACTTTAAAGCTACTAAGGTAAGAAAGAAATGAAACTTAACTTCTTACTAGAAAAATCTAGTTACAAAGACGAAAGAAGATTTATCATCCTAAAGACTTTGTGAAATAATAACCTCAAATCATTTTATCTTAGATCTACCTAACTCGGAAGACTGAGACACAACAGGGAAAGATGCTAAAAGCATGTCAACAAGTAAATGTCCCGAATTAACTGAAGCTGGCATGACAACTAAAATCAACAGAAGGAGTGGCCTATAAAGGTCACTTCTCCTGAATGATATAGTCTAATTTCATAAAGAAATCTCATAAAAGAATTTCCTATATGCTTAATATGCACTCACAGTTGAACCAGCACTTCTAGTGTGTCCTGAATTTAGAAGACCGTCATAATGACGCATCAACAAATAACTCTCAATTTGCTGTAATGTATCAATTACAACACCTACAGTAATGAGAAGTGACGTACCTCCGAAGAACTGAGAGAATGACTGTTGAACATTCAGCAAGCCAGCTAGAGCAGGCATCACAGCGATAAGGGAAATGAAGAGTGAACCTGGCAAAGTAATACGAGACATCACGGTGTCAATATACTCAGCAGTATCATGTCCAGGTTTTACACCAGGAATGAATCCATTGTTACGCTTCATGTCCTCTGCCATCTGTGTAGGATTCAAAGTAATGGCCGTATAGAAATACGTGAAAGCAATAATCAGGACAACATATACGCAGTTATATAACAGACTACGGTTATCCATCAGATTGCGAACAAGCCAACTTGCATTATCACTCTGATACTGAACAATAGCCAAGGGAATGAACATCAAAGCCTGAGCAAAGATAATAGGCATTACGTTGGCTGCGAAAAGTTTCAGAGGGATATACTGACGAGCTCCGCCATACTGTTTGTTTCCTACAAGGCGCTTGGCATATTGTACAGGAACCTTACGAGTACCCTGCACCAAGAGAATAGATGCACAAACGACTGCATAGAGAATGAGAATCTCAATGATAAACATCACGATACCACCACCGGAAATAGCCGTAAAACGAGAGCCTACTTCCTGCGCAAAAGCTTGCGGCAGTCGTGCGATGATACCAATCATAATTATCAAGGAGACACCATTTCCAACGCCCTTGTCAGTAATGCGCTCACCCAACCACAGAATGAACATACTGCCAGCTGAAAGAATGAATGTTGCAGTCACCATAAACATACCCCAGGAAATGCCGGATGCCAAAGCCTGGCTTGCCTGCATCTTAAGGTTCATCAGGTAACTCGGAGCCTGGAACAGTAAAATTGCTACCGTCAGACCACGAGTATACCATTGGATACGCTTACGACCGCTCTCACCTTCACGCTGCAACTTCTGGAAATAAGGAACAGCGACAGCAAGCAGCTGCATAACGATAGAGGCTGAGATATAAGGCATAATTCCAAGTGCGAAAATCGATGCATTGGAAAATGCTCCACCAGAGAACATATCGAGAAGCGACATCAAGCCGCCACTTGTCTGTGACTGCAACTGTTCCAACTTAGTGGGGTCGATACCGGGAAGTACAACGAAAGAGCCAAACCGGTAAATTGCCACAAACAGAATGGTAATGAGGAGACGCTGACGCAAGTCCTCAACCTTCCAACAGTTCTTTAGTGTCTCAATAAACTTTTTCATTATTAGATTTTAGTTGCGTTACCACCTGCAGCTTTAATAGCTTCTTCTGCAGACTTCGAGAATGCGTTTGCCTCTACATCGAGTTTAGCTTTCAATTCGCCCTTGCCAAGGATCTTAACAAGTTCCTTACCGTTAGTCAAGCCAGCGGCTACAAGCTCAGCGATTCCAATCTTAGTAAGACCTTTCTCCTCGGAAAGTTTCTGAAGAGTGGAAATGTTAACTGCTAAATACTCTTTGTGGTTGATATTCTTGAAGCCTGATTTCGGCACACGACGCTGTAAAGGCATCTGGCCACCTTCGAAACCAATCTTTCTCTTATAACCGGAACGAGCCTTGGCTCCTTTGTGTCCACGAGTAGAAGTGCCACCCAGACCAGAACCAGGACCACGACCGATACGACGGCGAGAATGGGTTGAACCCTCTGCAGGTTTCAGATTATGTAATTTCATTGCTACTTCGAATTTAAAAGTTGATTACTTAACGATCTCAATCAGATGATGAACCTTGCGGATCATACCGCGAATGCTGGGAGTATCTTCCACCTCAACTACTTGGGAAATCTTATGAAGACCCAAAGCTATGAGTGTTTTCTTCTGATCCACGGGAGCACCAATACGGCTCTTAATCTGTTTGATTTTTATTGTTGCCATATTTTCTCCTTTATTTAACCGTTAAACACTTTATCCATCTGGATACCACGCTCACCGGCAACCTGATAAGCATCACGCATCTGTGACAGAGCACCGATGGTAGCCTTCACCAGATTATGAGCGTTAGAGGAACCCTTAGACTTTGCAATCACATCGGTAATACCAGCGCTCTCAAGAACAGCACGCATAGCACCTCCGGCCTTCAGACCGGTACCGGCAGCGGCCGGCTTGAGAAGAACCTTGGCACCACCGTAGCGGTACTCGATCTCATGAGGAACGGTACCTTTCAAAACAGGCACCTTAACCAGATTTTTCTTAGCAGCTTCTGTTCCCTTGGCAATGGCAGCGGTAACTTCCCCAGCCTTACCAAGTCCGTAGCCAATGACGCCCTTGCCATCGCCAACTACAACTATGGCAGCAAATGTGAAGGTACGACCACCTTTTGTAACTTTCGTCACACGGTTGATGGCCACCAAACGGTCCTTCAGTTCAGTATCACTATTAACTCTTACTTTATTCATTGCCATAATCGATTAAAATTTAAGACCTCCCTTACGGGCTGCATCGGCCAAAGCCTGAACACGGCCATGATAAAGGTAGCCATTACGGTCGAACACTACTTGCTCAATTCCGGCTGCTTTAGCCTTTTCAGCCACGAGCTCACCTACTTTTTCTGCTTGCTGAATCTTAGGCATCTTCTCCAATCCAAGGGAAGAAGCAGAAGCAAGAGTCTTACCCTCGACATCATTGATAACCTGAGCATAAATCTGCTTGTTGGAGCGGAAAACACTCAAACGAGGACGCTCTGCTGTTCCGTTCACTGACTTGCGAATACGGAATTTTATCTTGATTCGTCTTTCTATTTTCTTTGTTGTCATAATCTTCAATCAATTAAAATTACTTAGCAGCAGCGGTCTTACCAGACTTTCTGCGAATAACCTCTCCCTTGAAGAGAATACCCTTACCCTTGTAAGGTTCAGGCTTACGGAAAGAACGAATTTTAGCGCAGATGAGACCGAGCAGTTGTTTATCTGCAGAAACCAAAGTAATAATAGGATTCTGATTACGCTCAGACTTTGTTTCAACCTTCACCTCACTGGGAAGTTGAAGATAAATGGGGTGTGTATATCCGAGCGAGAACTCGATAAGATTACCCTTGTTAGAAACACGATAACCGACACCGACAAGCTCAAGAACCTTCGTATAACCCTGACTAACACCTACAATCATGTTATGAATCAGAGAACGATACAAACCATGATATGCTTGTTTTTGCTTGGGATCTACATTGCTCTTCTCGTCAATGGACAATGTAATAACATTGTTTTCCATCTTGAAGAGAATAGAAGGATTGATATCCTGAGAAAGTTCGCCCATAGGGCCCTTAACGGTAACGACATGAGATTTCTCGTCGTAATTTACAGTAACCTTTGCGGGAATACTAATTGGCAATTTACCTATTCTTGACATATCTAAATCCTCCAATTAATAAACATAACAAAGAACTTCACCGCCAATCTTAAGAGAGGAAGCCTCCTTATCAGTCATCACACCCTGAGATGTGGAGAGAATGGCGATACCCAGTCCGTTAATAACTCTCGGCATGTCCTTGTAACCCGTGTAACGACGAAGTCCTGGGGTTGATACACGCTTCAGGCACTTAATTGCATTTTGTTTCGTTACAGGGTCATACTTCAAAGCAACCTTGATAGAACCCTGAGGACCATCATCGATGAACTTGTAATTCAGAATGTAGCCCTTTTCGAAGAGAATCTTTGTGATAGATTTCTTCATGTTAGACGCAGGAATTTCAACCACACGGTGATGAGCCATGATGGCATTTCTGAGTCTTGTCAGATAATCTGCTATTGGATCTGTCATAAAATATAATGTTTAATTAATCGGGACTACCCCGACAATATTAAATAATGCGCTTGCATTCACAAGGCCCGGGTAGCAAACCGGACGATCTGCAACCCTGGCCTTTATTATTTACCAGCTAGCTTTCTTCACACCGGGGATAAGACCCTTGGAAGCCATCTCACGGAAGTCAATACGAGAAATGCCGAACTGACGCATATAACCCTTTGGACGACCCGAAATCTTGCAACGATTGTGCAAACGAATCGGGTTAGCATTGCGGGGAATAGACTGCAGTTTACGAGCTGCTTCATAAGCCTCTGCCGGATCATTGGTCGTAGCGATAATCTTCTTAAGAGCAGCACGCTTCTCAGCATAGCGGGCAACAAGCTTTGCACGCTTTACTTCACGTGCTTTCATTGATTCTTTTGCCATATAACTTAATCTTTATTAGCGTTCTTGAATGGAAGACCAAAACCCTTGAGCAATGCATAACCTTCTTCATCGGTCTTTGCCGAAGTAACGAAAGTAATATTCATACCCTGGATGCGATCAACCTGGTCAATGTTAATCTCGGGGAAGATAATCTGCTCCTGAATACCGAGGGTATAATTGCCACGGCCGTCAAGCTTGCTCTCAATACCCTTGAAGTCACGAATGCGAGGAAGAGCAATACGAACGAGTTTCTCAAGGAACTCATACATACGCTCACGACGGAGAGTTACCATCACGCCGATTGGCATTTTCTTACGTAACTTGAAGTTAGCGATATCCTTCTTGGAATATGTTGCAACAGCCTTCTGACCTGCAATGGCAGTAAGCTCATTTATAGCAACATCAATGATCTTCTTATCCTGCGTAGCATCGCCCAAGCCCTGGTTGAGAACAATCTTCTTCAGAACAGGAACCTGCATAGCTGAAGAATAGTTGAACTGCTTCTGCAGAGCGGGAGCAATCACATCCTTATACTGTTTCTTTAACTGTGCTGTATCCATTACTTGATTTCCTCCCCTGACTTTTTGGCGATACGAATAACATTCTTACCATCGTGCTTAATAGAAACACGAGTAGCCTTTCCGCTCTTCGGATCAATAAGACTCAAATTTGAGATATGAATAGGAGCCTCCATCTTAACAATACCTCCCTGAGGATTCTTTGCTGAAGGCTTAGCGCTCTTGGAAACCATATTGACACCTTCCACTATGGCACGGTTCTCATCAACCAGCACCTTGAGCACTTTACCGGTCTTGCCCTTGTCCTGTCCGGCCAGTACAATCACGGTATCGTTTTTCCTTATATGTATCTTACTCATTTCTAAAAAAATTAAAGATTAAAGAACCTCAGGTGCTAGAGATACGACCTTCATGTTGACAGCACGCAACTCACGAGCAACGGGGCCGAAAATACGGCTACCACGCAACTCACCTGCGTTATTAAGCAACACGCAAGCGTTGTCATCAAAGCGGATATAAGAACCGTCAGCCCGACGGATTTCCTTCTTAGTACGAACGACCAAGGCCTTAGATACCGCACCTTTCTTCAAGTCACTTGAAGGAATAACATTCTTCACAGCAACGACAATCACGTCGCCGACACTGGCATAACGACGGCCGGTACCACCGAGAACACGGATGCAAAGAGCCTCACGTGCGCCGCTGTTATCACATACTGTAAGTCTTGATTCAGTCTGTATCATAATTACTTAGCCTTTTCTACGATTTGAATTAATCTCCATCTCTTAGTCTTCGACAACGGACGAGTCTCCATGATGGAAACGGTGTCACCCACCTTTGCCTCGTTGTTCTCGTCATGCGCATGGTACTTCTTTGTCTTCTGAACAAACTTACCATAAATAGGGTGCATCTCCTTAAACTTAGCAGCAACTACGATGGTCTTATCCATCTTGTCGCTGATTACGACACCCTGTCTAACCTTTCTTAAATTTCTTGTTTCCATTTAACTAAAAAGTTACTTGTTAAGTTCTCTCTGACGAAGTACTTCCTTCATACGCGCAATATCACGGCGAGTCTTTTTGATCTCTGATGGATTTGCAAGTGGAGAGATACTGTGGTTGAGCTTCATTTGAACCAAAGCTGCTACAGTCTGATCCAACTTCTCGCGCAGGTCCTTGTCGGCGAGTTGTCTTACTTCATTAATCTTCATAATAATTATGCGTTTTTATCGTAATCGCGTCTGACAACAAACTTTGTCTTAACAGGCAGTTTCTGAGCAGCAAGACGAAGAGCCTCTTTGGCTACATCCATACTTACTCCTTCTACCTCGAAGAGGATACGTCCGGGAGTGACGGGTGCCACCCAACCGGCGGGATCACCTTTTCCCTTACCCATACGTACATCAGCAGGTTTACGTGTGATGGGTTTATCGGGGAAGATGCGAATCCAAACCTGACCTTCACGGTTCATATAGCGATTGACTGCCACACGAGCGGCCTCAATCTGACGGCTGTCAAGCCACTTAGACTCAAGCGTCTTGATACCGAAAGTACCGAAGGCCAACTGTGTTCCTCTGTGGGCGTTGCCTTTGTTGCCACGTCCATCTTGTGGTCTTCTATATTTTACTCTTTTTGGCTGTAACATTGTAACTTCAACTTTTATCGGTTATTGTTTCTTCTGCGGCTACGTCCACCTTGGCGACCGCCACCGTTTCTGTTAGCGCTCTGGCGCTCCTGATTGAAGTTAGGAGCGAGCTCCTTCTTACCATAAACCTCACCACGGCAAATCCACACCTTGATACCAAGGAGACCTACCTTTGTAAGGGCTTCGGCCTGGCAGTAGTCAATGTCAGCACGGAAAGTATGCAGAGGAATACGACCCTCCTTGAACATTTCCTTACGAGACATCTCTGCACCATTAAGACGACCGGAGATTTGGATTTTTACACCCTCGGCACCAGCACGCATTGTGTTCTGAACAGCCATCTTGATAGCACGACGATAAGCCATGAGGTGCTCAATCTGACTTGCAATGTTCTTTGCCACAATAGTAGCATCAAGCTCAGGTTTTCTAACCTCAAAAATGTTAATCTGAATGTCCTTCTTATAGAGTTTCTTCAACTCCTCCTTCAGTTTTTCAACATCCTGGCCACCTTTGCCAATGACGATACCCGGACGGGCTGTGCAGATGGTAATCGTAACGAGTTTCAGTGTGCGCTCGATGATAATGCGAGAAACGCTCGCCTTCTCGAGGCGCTTGTTAAGATACTTACGGATTTTCTGATCCTCAACGAGGTTGTCACCGAAGTTCTTTCCACCGAACCAATTTGAATCCCAACCACGAATAATACCCAGACGGTTGCTAATTGGATTTACTTTCTGTCCCATTCTGCTTAATTATTTATCGTCATTAGATTTGGCATCTACAAAGAGCGTGACATGATTGCTACGCTTACGGATGCGGTAGCCGCGGCCCTGCGGAGCCGGTCTCATACGTTTCATCGTAACGCCTTCATCCACGAAGACCTTGCTGATGTAAAGTTCTCCATCTTCTGCCTTGCGCTCGTTCTTGGCTTCCCAGTTGGCGATAGCAGAGCGCAGCAGTTTCTCAACGTCGGCAGCTGCGTGTTTTTTAGAGAATTTAAGTACTCCGAGTGCCTTGTTAACTTCCATGCCGCGCACCATGTCAACGACATAACGCATCTTGCGGGGAGAGGAAGGAACACCTTTGAGCTTGGCGAAGTACTGGTTTTTGCGGGCCTCTTTAAGTTTTTCAGCCGCGATATGTTTTCTTGCTCCCATTATTATTCAATAATTAAAATGGTTGTCCCAGCTTACTTCTTATTACCTGCATGTCCGCCGAAGCGACGAGTGAGTGCAAACTCACCAAGCTTATGGCCTACCATGTTCTCAGTAATGTAAACAGGGATGAATTTATTACCGTTATGAACTGCAACAGTGTGTCCCACGAAATCCGGGGAAATCATTGATGCTCTGGCCCAAGTCTTAACGACCGACTTCTTGCCACTCTCATTCATGGCAAGAATTTTCTTCTCGAGCGATACGTTAATATAAGGACCCTTTTTAAGTGAACGACTCATAGTTTGCTCTGTTTAACTTGTTTACTTCTTGTTAGCTCTTTCAATAATGTACTTGTTTGAAAGCTTCTTCGGTGCACGTGTCTTGAGACCCTTAGCATACAAGCCCTTGCGAGAGCGTGGATGTCCACCAGACTGGCGGCCTTCACCACCACCCATTGGGTGATCAACAGGGTTCATAACAACACCGCGGTTGTGAGGACGACGACCCAACCAGCGAGAGCGACCGGCCTTACCAGACTGCTCAAGAGCATGATCGGAGTTACCTACACTACCAACAGTAGCCTTACAAGCAGAAAGAATCTTGCGTGTTTCTCCCGAAGGGAGCTTGATGACACAATAGTCACCTTCACGAGAAGTCAACTGAGCAAAGTTACCAGCCGAACGAACCAACAAAGCGCCCTGTCCAGGACGGAGCTCAATGTTATGAATAACTGTACCAACAGGAATGTTGGCCAAAGGCAGAGAATTGCCAATTTCAGGAGCGGCTTCTGCACCTGACATCAGTTTAGCACCCACCTGCAGTCCGTTAGGAGCAATAATGTAACGTTTCTCACCATCTGCATAGTACAACAATGCGATACGAGCCGAACGGTTCGGATCGTACTCGATTGTCTTCACTACAGCAGGCACACCATCTTTCTCTCGCTTGAAGTCGATCAGACGATACTTCCGTTTGTGACCACCACCTCTGTAGCGGACAGTCATCTTACCGGTGTTGTTTCGACCACCGGTGGAACGCTTACCGTAAACGAGAGACTTCTCTGGCACGGATGCAGTAATATCCTCGAACGTGCCAATAACCTTGTGTCTTGTTCCCGGAGTTACCGGGTTGAATTTACGTACTGCCATTTTTTATTTGATATTGCTGTAAAAATCGATTGTTTCGCCATCCTTAAGCGTCACAACAGCCTTCTTGAAAGCATTCTTCTGACCTTTCACAAGGCCTGCCTTCGTATAGCGACTGGAACGCTTGCCGGCATAGCGGCATGTATTAACATCCAGAACCGTAACGTGATATTGATTCTCAACCTCATCCTTTATCTGGAGTTTGTTTGCCTCAGGGCGAACGACGAAACCGTAGCGGTTAGGCCATTTCTCTGTAATCTTGGTCATCTTCTCTGTGACCAGGGGTTTGATGATGAATGACATACTTTAGTTCTCCTCTTTCTTAGTTAAGATCTTGTCAATAATCTCCAGTGAGCCTTGAGCAAAAACAAGTACATCAGCATTCAAAATCTTGTAAGTGTTGATGGCGTTTGCGCTCATGATTTCTGTACCCTGGATGTTACGGGCCGACAAATATACATTTTTATTTACTTCTGGCAAAACTACGAGAGTCTTCTTGCCTTCAACTTTGAGATTTTTAGCAAAGTTTATGAAATCTTTAGTCTTTGGAGCCTCAAAGTTGATGTTATCTACTACCATGATAGCATTTTCCTGAGCCTTATAAGACAGTGCAGATTTACGAGCAAGTTGCTTTACCTTTTTGTTCAGCTTGAAGCTGTAATCGCGAGGCTTAGGACCAAATATGCGACCACCGCCTACAAGTACTGGAGACTTGATGTCACCACGACGGGCACCGCCGCCACCTTTCTGACGACCAAGCTTACGAGTAGAACCGTTGATTTCACTTCTCTCCTTCGACTTGGCGGTACCCTGACGCTGGTTGGCCAGATACTGCTTTACGTCGAGGTAGATAACGTGATCGTTAGGCTCGATACCAAAGATAGCATCATTAAGTGTTACCTTGTTTCCGGTCTCCTGACCGTTCATATTCAAAACACTAACTTCCATTACTTCTCAATTAAAACAGTTGAACCATTGCAACCGGCGAAAGAACCCTTCACAATGAGAAGGTTCTGCTCCGGAATCACCTTTAACACTCTGAGGTTCTGTGTGGTCACTCTATCGCAACCCATGTGGCCGCCCATTCTCATACCCTTGAATACTTTTGCGGGATAAGAGCAAGCACCGATTGAACCCGGCTTGCGCTGACGGTCATCCTGACCGTGAGTGCTCTGGCCTACACCACCGAAGCCATGACGCTTTACAACGCCCTGGAAACCTTTACCCTTAGAAGTACCGATAACGTCCACAAACTCGGCATCAGCGAAAAGCTCTACCGTAATTGTGTCGCCGAGGTTATAATCCTCGTCAAACTTGAACTCGGCCAAGTGCTTCTTAGGTGTTGTACCTGCCTTCTTGAAGATACCTGCCATAGCTTTGTTAGTTCTCTTCTCCTTAGCATCGGCGAAGCCAAGCTGAACGGCCTTATAGCCGTCATTCTCAACGGTCTTCACCTGGGTAACAACACAAGGACCAGCTTCGATAACAGTGCACGGCACATTCTTGCCGTCGGCACTGAAAACGGATGTCATTCCGATTTTTCTTCCAATTAATCCTGGCATTTCAAAATGAATTTTATTGTTGTTGTTAAATATGTGGATGGCGGGGAGCCCTTGTCCCATTGACTATGACTTCCCTTGAAGTCTTCGCCAACTTGCCACCCTGATAATTTTTATAGTCTAACGATGAAATCAAACCTTAATCTCGACCTCGACACCGGAAGGAAGCTCCAGTTTCATCAAAGCATCTACGGTCTGACCCGTTGCGCTGTAGATATCAATCAGACGCTTGTAGTCTGAAAGCTGGAACTGCTCGCGCGACTTCTTATTTACGAAGGTAGAACGGTTCACGGTGTAGATACGCTTGTGCGTAGGCAATGGAATAGGACCACTAATAATGGCGCCGGTTGCCTTTACAGCCTTGACAATCTGCTCGGCAGACTTGTCGACGAGCTGATGGTCATAAGACTTCAGCTTGATACGAATTTTTTGACTCATTTTTATTTATATATTAATAATATTGCGTATAGCAAGCGGGCACCGTTTAAGAGTCATACGCTAAACGGTACTCCGCTGCTTGATACATTTTTACTTGTGAAGCTCAGCCAGAACTGCCTCAGCAATTGACTGAGAAACAGGTGCGTGATGATCGTACTCCATAGAACTTGTAGCACGACCGGATGTGATGGTACGAAGAGCAGTCACATATCCGAACATTTCAGCCAGGGGAACCATAGCTTTCACGATACGGGCACCGCTACGAGCCTCTTCCATACCCTGAACCATGCCACGACGCTTGTTCAAGTCACCGATCACATCACCCATGTTCTCCTCAGGAGTAACAACTTCTACCTTCATGATAGGCTCCATGAGCACGGGACCTGCCTTGGGGCAAATGTTGCGGAAGGCTGCGTGTGCAGCAAGTTCGAACGAAATCTGGTCGGAGTCCACAGGGTGGAAAGAACCGTCAACAACGGTAACCTTCAGACCTGTCATGGGGAATCCGCCGAGCACACCGGACTTCATGCTGTCCTGGAAGCCCTTCTGGATAGAGGGAATGAACTCCTTGGGGATGTTACCACCCTTCACCTCATTGATGAACTGCAGGTCACCCTCGGTGTAATCCTCATCCTTAGGACCAACATTAACGATGATGTCGGCAAACTTACCACGACCACCACTCTGCTTCTTGTAAACCTCGCGCCAGCCGGTAACTTCCTTGGTAATGGCCTCCTTGTAGTTCACCTGAGGCTTACCCTGGTTGCACTCAACCTTGAACTCACGACGCAGACGGTCGAGAATAATGTCGAGGTGAAGCTCACCCATACCAGAGATAATGGTCTGACCACTCTGCTCATCAGTACGAACGGTGAAAGTCGGGTCCTCTTCGGCAAGCTTAGCAAGACCGTTATCAAGCTTGGCAATGTCAGCCTGGCTCTTAGGCTCAACTGCGATGGAAATCACAGTGTCAGGGAAGGTCATGGACTCAAGCACGATAGGATGCTCCTCGTCGCAGAGAGTATCACCAGTACGAATATCCTTGAAACCAACACCAGCACCAATATCACCGGCGTCAATTGTCTCCATAGGAATCTCCTGCTTAGAGTTCATCTGGAACAGACGGCTGATACGCTCCTTCTTTCCAGTACGGGGATTGTAGACATAAGAGCCGGCAACCACCTTACCGGAATATACGCGGAAGAACACCAGACGGCCCATGAAGGGGTCTGTAGCAATCTTGAATGCCAGAGCAGCAAGCGGCTCATTTTCTGAAGGCTTGCGGTCTTCTTCCTGATCGGTATTAGGGTTAGTACCCACGATGTTTTCTGTATCAAGAGGTGAAGGCAGGAAAGCACAGGTATAATCAAGCAGAGGCTGCACGCCCTTGTTCTTATAAGAAGAACCGAGCAGCATGGGGCAGCACTCCATAGCGATAGTTCCTTTGCGGATGGCGGCAATGATTTCCTCTTCCGTGATGGTCGAAGGATCATCGAGATATTTCTCCATCAAATTGTCGTCATAATTAGCGGCACCTTCGAGCAACTTGTCACGCCACTCTTCAGCCTGACCCTTCAAGTCGTCGGGAATCTCGTCAACCTCATATTCAGCACCTAAAGTCTCATCGTGCCACAGGATGGCCTTCATCTTGATCAGGTCAACAACACCCTTGAAGTTCTCCTCAGCACCGATAGGAATCTGTATAGCGATAGGATTAGCTCCCAGAATGTCCTTCATCTGCTGAACAGTCTCGAAGAAGTCAGCACCCGAACGGTCCATCTTGTTCACATATCCAATACGGGGAACATTATATTTGTCAGCCTGACGCCAAACGGTCTCACTCTGAGGCTGAACACCGTCAGCAGCAGAATAAGTAGCAATAGCACCGTCAAGCACACGCAGAGAACGCTCCACCTCAGCAGTGAAGTCCACGTGTCCCGGGGTATCAATCAGGTTAATCTTGTAAGTATTTCCATTCCAGTTCCAGTTACAGGTAGTAGCTGCAGAGGTAATAGTAATACCTCTCTCCTGCTCCTGTACCATCCAGTCCATTGTGGCGGCACCATCATGCACCTCACCAATCTTATGCGTCTTACCTGTATAATACAAGATACGCTCAGAAGTGGTGGTTTTACCAGCATCGATGTGAGCCATGATACCGATGTTGCGAGTTAGATGTAAATCGCGATTTGCCATTTTTGTATCTTTTCCTTTGTGTTGTGTTGAATATTAGAATCTGAAGTGAGCGAATGCACGGTTAGCCTCAGCCATACGGTGCATGTCCTCCTTACGCTTGTAGGCACCACCCTGGTTGTTGTAGGCATCCATAATCTCGGCGGCCAGCTTATCAGCCATGCTCTTGCCACTGCGCTTGCGTGCAAAGGCAATCATGTTCTTCATCGACACACTCTCTTTGCGGTCAGGACGGATTTCGGTAGGAATCTGGAATGTAGCTCCACCGATACGGCGGCTCTTTACCTCCACCTGGGGAGTAACGTTATCCAAAGCCTGCTTCCAGATTTCAAGGGGAGACTTTTCCTCCTTTTCCATCTTGCTCTTTACAATGTCAAGTGCCTTGTAGAAAATTTCGTAAGAAATACTCTTCTTACCGTCGTACATCAGATGATTTACGAACTTGGAGACCTTCTGGTCGTTGAAGACTGGGTCGGGAAGGACCACACGCTTCTTTGGTTTTGCTTTTCTCATTTTTGTTTTAAAAATTAATTCTGCATGGGGCTGTCGTCTTGTTCTTCAACGCCCACTCCTGGGCATTTACTCAACCTGTTGATCTTCTCCAGCAAAACTTAAAAAAAGAATGAATTGAAAAATAACTAAGCCTCAAGCCCTTGGCCTCGAGCACTTGCTCTAGGCCCTCGGCTCTCGGCGGAATCTCATGTTATTTCTTTGCCTTAGGACGCTTTGCTCCATACTTGGAACGACGCTGAGTGCGATTGGCCACACCAGCGGTATCGAGCGTACCACGAACGATGTGATAACGCACACCGGGAAGGTCCTTCACACGACCACCGCGAACCAGCACGATGGAGTGCTCCTGAAGGTTGTGTCCCTCTCCGGGAATGTAGCTGTTCACTTCCTTCTGGTTTGTCAAACGAACACGGGCAACTTTACGCATTGCCGAATTAGGCTTTTTAGGAGTCGTTGTGTAAACGCGCACGCATATTCCACGACGCTGAGGACATCCGTCCAAAGCGGGAGACTTGCTAGTGCTCTCCACAACGCTTCTGCCTTTACGTACTAATTGTTGAATAGTAGGCATGATTTTAAATTTTAATTTTGTATGTTATTTTGTTTATTTTCAACTCATTATGCAGAGGAAAATACTCCCCCGACTATTGAAAAGGGTACAATGCACCGATTTCGAGGTGCAAAGTTACGAAGTTTTGACCAATTGACCTAACATTATTAATACAAAATCATTTCACGAATAAGTCGTTTATATATAATTAACATTTGATAGATAGCTTTAACGACAGGGCAAAAGTGCAGGAACCATTCAGCGTAATTAACAAAGGTTCTGACTGCTGCGCTATGGTTCTATGGCTACTACGTTACGGGAATTTTGTCTACTGTTCTATGCGGCTTTTGACTTCAACGTCAGGGGTACTTATCTACGAT
>JBMNUW010000013.1:0-32176 GCA_050946475.1 Prevotella sp. | reverse complement strand
GTGTACCTTTGCTCCGAGGTTATTTGCTTGTACATATTGCAATACAAAAGTAAGTAATCTTTGGGAGACAGCGGTCTCCCTTTCTTGTTTTTTGTATTGCTATCTGAATTTTTACGTTGCATGGGGGATGCTCGCCCCCTAACCCCTCGGTGTTTTCAGGTATAGATTATTAAGGTCCATATCTGACACCGAAAATTGCAGTTCTATCTTGAACTTGCGAGGCCCTGCCGACTATATGAGTCCTCAATGGCTCGACCTGTTCAGCTTTGCTGTCAGCGAAGCACACCGTCTCGGCATGGAACTGGGTTTCCATAATGCTGCCGGGTGGTCGTCGAGTGGTGGTCCGTGGGTAACTCCTGAAAACGCAATGCAGACAGTAGTTGTCAGTGAAACAAACACCACAGGAGGAAAACCGCAGACCATCAAGTTACCGCAGCCGGCAACGAAACTTGGCTATTACCGCGACATTGCCGTCATAGCCTTTCCAACGCCCCGCAACCCACAACGTATTGCCAACTGGCAGCGAAAGACCCTTAAAGAGCAGACCTTCAAAAGTCATATTCTACCCGATTCGGTTTTCGTCGACTCTGCTGCAGTGATTAAAACAACCGATATCGTCGATCTCACCGACGACATGCTCCCTGATGGCACCTTACAGTGGACGCCCCCTACAGGTCAATGGACCGTACTGCGTATAGGACATACTCCCACAGGCGCCCGCAATCGACCGGCAACAGCAGGCGGACGCGGACTAGAATGCGACAAGATGAGCCGAAAAGCTCTCGAGCTCTACTGGCAAGGAGGTGTAAAGCCCATTCTCGACCGAGTGCGGCCCTATGTAGGCACTACACTCATCGACTGTATCATAGATAGTTACGAGGTAGGTTGCGGCAACTGGACACCAGGCTTCGATACCGAATTTAAGAAACGACGGGGCTACAATCTCGCACCTTTTCTACCTACTCTGGCAGGCTATTACGTGGCATCGGGCGAAATCACCGAACGCTTCTTATGGGACTTCCGACGCACCATTGGCGATCTCATTGCCGACAACTATTACGGCCACTTTGCTGAGCTCTGCCACGCTGAAGGACTCCGCTTTTCTTCAGAACCCTATGGCGGACCTTTTGAGAGTGCCAGTGTCGGAGGAAAAATGGATATCATAATGGGCGAATTCTGGTCAGGCAATCAGACTTTCATGTATTCTCCCCGACTGGCCGCTTCCATTGCCCATACTAACGGCAAAACGCTTGTCGGAGCCGAAGCCTTTACCAACAGTTATGGTAAGTGGCTTAGCCATCCCGCTTACCTTAAAGGCGTGGGGGACTATGCCTGGACCGAAGGCGTCAATCGCCTGCTCTTTCATACCTATACCCACCAGCCGTGGAATGTGCGACCCGGCCTCACCATGAGCCGCTACGGCATAGACCTCAACCGAATGAATACATGGTGGGAGCTGAGTCGGGCCTACATGAACTACATAGCCCGGGCACAGTACTTGCTACAACAGGGCAACAACGTAGCTGATGTGCTGCTGTTTACCGGCGAGTCTTCGCCCAACGACGGTATTCTGCGCCCTGATATCAAAGCCTTGGGCTACATGCTTGGACAGTCTCATATCATGGCCTCATTCCGAGAATGATGCCATACGCTATTTTTCCGGAACAGCTACATATCGCAATCATGTATTCCTCCCCAAAGACTATTTCAAGGAAAACATCTCATTAGTTCTCTCGCTAGGTAACGTAAAAATTATAGCGGAGATAATAGTCAACGGCCACAAACTGGGAACGCTATGGAAATCACCGTTCACCATCGACCTGGGCAAAACTGTCCACGAAGGTATTAACGAGTTGGAAATCAAGGTGACCAACCTTTGGCCTAACCGACTTATCGGAGACGAACAATATATCGATGATTTACCACGCAAGAATCACCAGCCTACTGCTTGGCCCGACTGGCTTACTAAAGGAACGCAGCGCACGTCCGGACGCACAACGATAGCTACCTGGGATCATTGGCATAAGACTTCAAAACTATTACCTTCAGGATTGTTAGGACCTGTTATTGTTCGTCCTTATGTAAATAAGATACTTAGATAACATAACAACTAAAAAAAAATTGACAGGTATTTTATATAGAATAAATATCGCCTCGTATGTTCGCTAGGAATACATTTATTTTTGGCACAAAAAAAGGGACTCCGCCGAGTCCCAACCTTGTTAACCTTAAATCTAATACTATGAAAAACACATTGCAAAGTTAAACATTAAAACTAAATCGGCCAAATAAATTTGAAATTAAAATCACATTACGTATCATTTTTTGATTTAAATCAAGCGGTTGAAATTATTTTCGACGGAAAACTTGTTTATTTGAATATTAATATCTAACTTTGCAGTGTTGTGAAATAAGAGGACAATTGAAGAAGGAATTCCGGCAAGGGTGTCGGAATTTCTTTCGTTTTGTCCCGGTAAAAACGCATAAAACTAAATTTATCAATATGGGATACATGTCAAAAGAAGGCTACGACAAACTCGTGGCCAAGCTTCATGAGTTGGAAACCGTGGAGCGCCCAAAGGCTTCAGCTGCTATAGCAGAGGCTGCCGATAAGGGTGACTTGAGTGAGAATTCTGAGTACGATGCTGCCAAGGAAGCACAGTCTCACCTCGAAGCTAAAATCAACGAGTTGAAACAAACCATTGCCGAGGCAAAAATCGTGGATACCAGCAAGCTCTCCACCGATTCGGTACAGATTCTGTCAAAGGTGGAGATGACCAATATGGCTACGAAAGCCAAAATGACTTATACCATCGTCAGCGAGACAGAAGCCAACATCCGCGAAGGCAAGATTTCCATCAAGACCCCTATTGCACAGGGACTGCTCAACAAGAAAGTGGGCGAGATAGCAGAAATCCGCATACCGAAAGGTACTGTCAAGTTCCGCATCGACAAGATTACTGTGGGCGAGTAATCGCAGACTGACGACACGATAAAATGGGCTGAAAGGCACTAATAAAGCCCGGCACTTCGCCCGTGAAGTTTAACAACGTACACTAATAAAGGAGAAACAAAATGGATGTTTTCAGTAAAATTGCCGCCGGGGAAATCCCCAGCTTCAAGTGCGCCGAGAATGACAAGTTCTATGCTTTTCTCGACATCAACCCCGTGGTAAAGGGCCACACGCTGGTTATTCCCCGTGCGGAGATAGACTATATTTTCGACATGAGCGACGAAAATCTCGCCGAGTTTGAAGTGTTCTCCAAGAAAGTGGCTCGTGCCATCCGGCAGGCTTTTCCCTGCAAGAAGGTGGCACAGGTGGTGCTTGGACTTGAAGTGCCCCACGCTCACATTCATCTCATGCCTATCAATTCGGAGGCTGATGTGGACTTCCACAAACACGTAAAGTTCACCGATGAAGAGATGAAAGCCATAGCTGATAAGATTTACGAGGCTTTCAAAAAGCTTTGAATTCTCACTTTGTGATTACATGTAGAACGGTTCGGTCCGCTCATCATCACATCTTCGTATTACCGATAAAGCCTGCCGGCAATGCTGTCTATTTCAGACGCACCGCCGGCAGGCTTCACTGTTCTACGGGAGAAGATTTTATGCAAGTCAAGAATAAGTTTGTTAATCTCCACTGTGTATATTTCCAAGTTCTGCTCGTATCTTGCGTGTCAGCTTGGCATAAACTAAATCGTATGACTGGCGTATCCAGTCCCTTATCAGACGGTCGTTAATGGTATTTTCGACGAATACATCGTTCCAATGAACTTTGTTCAAGTGGTAAGCTGGCCGCACGCAGTCGTATTTCTCGCGCAATGCTTGTCCCATTTCGGGCGGCAGTTTGATGGCAATATGAGGTTCGTCGCCTTCAAGAACGATGTGCAGGAATATCTTGCCTCCCACTCGAAACACCACCCAGTCAGGTCCATAGGGCATGTCCTCGGTGACGTGAGGCAATGACAGTGAAAAATCTCTTACTTCTTCGATATTCATAGCTCTTTTATTTGTTTGATGCTGAGTCTCGTAATCTTCGAGATTAATTCATCGGATAACCCCTCAGCCTTCATTTTCTTGGCATGGATTAACGTGATATTTCGGGAACCTTCTTCAATGCCTTGTTGCTCGCCTTCTTTGATATTTTGTTTTTTCGTTCTTCTATCCCTTCTTTCAACCCTTTCCTATACTCTTCAGCCCATGCAGCATCCAATCCGTTCTTGATGTCACGACTGGCGCTGAGGCTTAGCTCGTATTCTCGGAGCTTGTTGACGATAGTGTATATCTTGGTTTATAGCGTGAGATTCTTTATTTGTTCGATGGAAAGTCCAGTGATGTCTGAGATATCCTTATCAGAAAATCCCTTGGCCTTCATCCTTCGAGCATGGTTCAATGCAGTATTTCGCGAGCCTTCCTCCAATCCCTTGGCTCTACCCTCAGCCTTACCTTTCTTAAACCCTTCTGCCTTGGCAGCGTCCATACCGTTCTTGATATCTCGATAGGCATTGACACTCTGTTCGTATTCGCGAAGCTCCTCCGTGTTGAACTTTGAGATTTCGGCTGTGCGGAAGAGCTTCTCGAAGACACGTCCCTGGAGTGCGGCGGGGCGCTCAAAGAGTCCCTGCAGGTTTTTCAGAACGTAAATCCACTTGTCGCGTGTGGTCTCCAGCTCGTCTTCCGTTTTGTTAAAGTTGGCAAGCTCCACATAGATATAAGTCAGCTTATCGTAGAATACGGTCTTATTATTGACATCCATGAGTTTCACCTCTTTGTAGACACCATTTTCTCCCTGCTTGTCCTCCGGGAAGGTGAAGTTGAGAATGCCGATGGTGTAGACAGGTTGCAGTTGATAGTTCCAGTCACCGCGCTTGTTCTGTTCGGAAATCGGGAAAGTGGAGTAGTAGATGGAGCGGTCCTTGTAGAACTCCTGATAGACATTCTGCATCTCCACGATGAAGCGCGACCCGTCTTTCGACTGACAGTAGACATCGAAGATGGCGCGCCGTTCCTTTTCGTTGGTCCCCAGATTCTCCGAGTTCCGGTATTGCACGTCGCTCACCTCGCGTTCCCCTTCGAGAAGTGCGTTGAGAAAGTCGATGAGGAGGTCCTTGTTGAAAGGAGTCCCGAAGATGCGCTTGAAACCGAAGTCGGTCAGCGGATTGATGTATCTCTCGTCAGAATGTAACATAATTGCAAATTTTATCCGTCCCTGCTTAACGGTAGTTTTTATCGGTTACAAATATCGGTAAAATATCCGATGGTTGCAAGCGAAGCACCGATTATTTTTCGAATGGTTTATGCGAGGATGAGCTTATAGCCGATGCCCCGCACGTTGACGAGGCGCAGGCGGGGGTCGTTTTCTAAACGGTGGCGCAACTTCGTGATGAACACCTGCAGACTTCGTCCGTTGTAGAGGTTGTCGTCGCCCCATAGTTTCATGAGAATGTCGTGCGACTCCACCACACTGTTGATATTTTCCGCCAGCATGCGCATCAGTTCTGCCTCGCGGTGTGACAGTTCCTCTACGTGTCCTTTATATTCCAGTTGTTGAGCAGTGGGATTGAGTCGATAATCACCAATACTTATCCATTCGTTGGCACTCTCCATATTTTGTCCCTGAGCCGGTTGCTCATATAGACGACTTCGCTCAGCTAACCGACGGACACGTACCATTAATTCCTGCAGACTGAAAGGCTTCTTCAGATAGTCGTCAGCGCCCATCTTGAAACCGTCAACAACGTCGTTGACCGAAGAGCGGGCTGTGAGAAACAGAACTGGAGTAAGCTGGTCCTGCTTGCGTATGCGCCTCACCATCTCGAATCCGTCCATGCGAGGCATCATCACATCGGTGACGAGTACGTCGGGCTTATCTGCAAAGAAAGCTCTCAAGCCCTCCTCACCGTCCGACGCGAGAGTGACAGTCATGCCTGTCGGCTCCATCGTATCTTTCATAATCATAGCCAAAGACGACTCGTCCTCAACCAATAATACCTTTATCTTGTCACTCATGATTGTGCATTGTCCTCCACTTGAAATTGCAATGTAAACACTGTGCCACGGCCCAACGCGCTTCTGACGCTGATGCTGCCGCCCATTCGCTCCATGATGTCGCGTACATAGTAGAGACCCAGCCCATAGCCCTTGACATCCTGCTTGTTGCCCTGCGGCACTCGGTAGAACTTGTCGAAAATGTATTCCTGTTTTTCGCGGGCGATACCGATACCGTTGTCTTCCACAGTGATTTTCTGGGGTTCCAGACGGATAGTAACCGTTACCTGTTGACCGGAATACTTGACGGCATTGTCTATCAGATTGCTGAGCACATGTTGCAGTTGCTGCGAATCGGCATAAACAGTGGCAGAAGCATCTTCCTTCTCAACATGAAACGTAACAACCTTGTCCGTTTTCAGTCTATATTCCTCCACCAACTCGTTTACGATGGGCAATGCGTCGACTTGCTGCATATCGAGCTTCAACGACTTCCGTCTTTCCATCGTCATCTGCAAGATTTGCTCCACGAGCTGCCCAAGTTTCTTCAGTTGCTGCATTGAAATCTTCAGATAGTCTTTTCGCTTCTCTTCAGACAGCGACTGGTTGAAATTCAGCAGCGCGTCGTTGGCAGCGTAAGCTACGGAAATGGGAGTCTTCAGCTCATGCGTCATATTGTTCATGAAGTCGCTCTTCATCTCATCGACCGCCTGCAGTTCTCGAATGGAGTGCCACAACATCCAGAACACGCCTAACAACAAGAGGAAGACGAATACTGACATGCCAATTACTCCCGCCATATTGCCAAGAACGACTCTGCCGAGAGGTGCGCTATAGACACGATAACTCATAGGATGGTCGCCGGATTCCCACTGCAACAGTCCTGTTCGTCTAGCATGGCGGCTATCGTAGTTCTTGCCCTGCGTGTGCGACACCAATTTGCCATCTTTCCACAATTCCACACGCATCTTTCCGCCAAGGCCAAAGGGTGACATCTGCTGCGAAAGCAAATTATAGAACATTGCCACCTCAGGTACAGCAGCAGTGTCCAGAACTTGATGCAGTCCAGCACGAATCTCCTTAATCATCCTCTTGAAGGGTTTCGACTTAGTGGAATCCAATGAAAGTTCTATATCTTTGTCCTTGGTCGTTGAGGGTTTTGTTTTCTTGTATTTCTCTATGGTTATTTTCTTGAAATAGTTTCCCTTTTTCTCTATTCGAGTTGATTTCCATACTGACTCATAAATGTCTTGAGTCGTTGAAACGTAGTACTGGGCAGACATGTTGCCGTGATAGACGCGATTGCCTCTGACGAGCAATTCCTTGTAGTCGCACTCAGCGAGCGCATCGTCGAGCTGCTGACTCAATTGGGCGCGCTGCGTACTGTACTGCCGGAAAAGCCAAAAGCACTGAAAGCCAATGACGGCAGTCAGTGCAATGGCAATTGCAAGGATGGTGCGTTTCCACTTCATATACGCAAAGTTAGTTAAAATTCATCTTTCGGCAAAGAAGTAGTGACTTCATTTTCTCAATGCTTGAATCTTGATGTGTCTACTTTATTCTCTTTTGCCTTGTAGCCTCCGAACTTATAAACGAAGGAGACACCCACCTGGCGATAGAACGAGAAGTCCATCTTCATGTTCTGGTTGGCATAGTGAATGACGGGGTCAATGCCGCTGGTCTCGAAGAAGTCGTTGCAGAACACGTGGAGGGTAGCCCGCTTGTGACAGAACGTATATTTCATGCCAATATTCACATACCCGGAAGCCGGCAGGTCGTAGATCGCCTGATGAGCTTTGGAGCGAATCATGCCGTCAAGATTGAAATAGAGATGGTCTTTCACCAATGTGAAGTTGTTGCGCAGATTCGCCATCACCCACGCAATGTCACGCTTGAAGGGAATATCATAAAACTCGGAGCATTTTTCCCGCATCCACACGCCGAGAACCGTCAGCCGACTGTCGAGGAAACTGCCAAACCGTTGTGGTATGGAAGCCTCTACGCCCCACTGCTGCGAGTAGTCGAAATTGAGGTATTTGTACTGCACTGTGAGACGGTCGTGACGCTGATAGGGTGTCTGGGTGAAATAGTCGTCGGTGTGATTGAACCATGCCATAAACTGATACTTATGATGTAGCACATAGACCAACTGAACTTGGTATTTGCTCGACGGCTTCAAGGTCGGATTGCCCACAATCTCGTTGTAGCCTCCGTTATCGTATGAGGTAAAGTTCTGTACGCTCCAGTATTCCGGGAAAGTCTTGTCGCTGCTGAGACTGAACTGCAGAATATGACTGCCGGAGGGTATATAGGTGAGAGAGAACGAAGGATAGAGGTTCCACTGATGCCAAACCGGCGAGTGGTAATATTCGCCAGCCAAGGATGCCTCGAAATTAATTTTCTTTCCTATTTTGCCGCTGGTACCGGCGTAGATGTTGACGATGTCCTCCGTCTCCCGGCTGAACGAGTTGGTAGGATTGGTGGCGGTGTTTTCGCCTGTAGGAGTGAAAGTCTGCCAACTGTGGTCGTTGGAGAAACTGTAACGCACACCGTAGTTAAGCGACCATCCCTTTTTCAGTTTGTGTTCCTGTCCGAGATGGAATTTCCAACGATTGATGCGCTGGTGCTCGTCGGTGTTGAAATTGAGTGTGCCCGTAGGCAGCGTACTGACGAGCTCCTGCGTGGATGGAGAGTTATAATAAGTGTACTCAACATTGAACCGGGTGCCAATGGGCAAACGGTAGTCGAGCATCACATCGTGCATGGTTTCCTCAGAGTGGTGGTTGTTTTTTGCCTCCACACTGCCCGTTACGGTTTGCTGCATGTGGTCGGTGCTGTAGCTGCCCGTATAGCTCAGGCTCAGGTTGTGGTTGTCGGAGAAGGCATAGTCCATGCCGAACCGCCATTGATGCGCATGGTCTCTACCGGGCGACGACTGATAGGTCTCAATGTCGTGTGTGCTTCCGTCGTCAAGGGCATGAAGTGAGGTCTCGTGGGTCTTGTGGAATCTGTTGCCGTGGTCGTGCTCATAATTGAAGTCAACTTCCAGTTTTTTCTTATGATAAAGGAAGGACGCCCGTTCAGCCCACTTGGCGTTGTGTTGCTGGTTCCAAGCTCCGGTCAGTTCTCCCTGCCATGTTTCCGGCTGGCTGGTGTCGGCAGCGATGTCGAGATTGATGCTCGTTCCACGCACCTCGTAACGTGCGGGAGTAGTGTACATCACCTCAGCATGCCGCAGTCGGCTCGCCGGCAAGCTCTTCAGCAGTGAATTGAGCTGTTCTGAGGTCATCTGATAGTGTTTCCCGTTGAGTAACACGTTAAAAGTGCTGCCCGCCAGCGTCAATGTACCATTATTTTCGGTGACACCGGGAATGAGTTTCAGTGCGTCGTAGACATTGTCCGTACTTTCTTTTTCCAACAACTGTGGCATATCATAGACCAATTTGCCGTCTGTTACTTTCACCATGGGTCGTTCTCCCTTCACCATCACCTCCGGCAAGGCATGGATGATGCTGTCCATGCGGAGAGAGTCAGCGTTCATGCTTAGAGAGTCGCTACTATTGGGCGTGCCTTTCTCCCTTTCAACACCAGTCTGAGCGTACATGGCAGTGGACGCAAGGCTGAGAAAACAAATCATCAGAGTTATTCTTTTCATTGTCTTATCTCCTTTTCACAATGCAAAGTTAGGCAGAAACGTCTACAGCTCCAAAGTTTCCACCTTACATACCCTTAACCCATTGCTTAAATAGGCTTAAGGTCCCTGTCCTGAGAAACAGAAAAGATAAAGAATCATCTTGAATACATTTTGAAACGGGTTGTTCATGCAATTATAATATTACCGAAAAACTATCTTAAAGACTAAGATTTAATTTTGCATTCGGAAACAGAATAGTGTATTAAATTATAATAAAGTATGAAATCGTATGCAATTATCCTACTATGTTTGATGACTTGTCTTTTTGCTTCTGCTGACAATGGTAATGGTAAAGAGAGTCATTCAAACTCATTTCAGTTCTATGAAGTTATAGAAACTTCTTCAGACTGCGAGAAAGCTTTAGACCAGCTGCGCAATGTTACATTCTCTAAAGAACAGGTTGTTCCTGGTGATCCTATGACACGAACGATTATCAACAAGGGTTCTATTTACGAGGCAGTCAACACAGTAAGAAAAGGACTGCAAAAGCAAATGAGAGAGGGTTCTATCAACAAAGAAGAAGCCGAAAAGGAAATGTCGCAAGTGCTCAAGGTTGCCATTGCCGCGTTCTATGCTGATGACAGTGAAGACTTTGAGGCAGCCTTACACAAGTCGCGCAAAAATTATCAGGATCTTCTTAAGTTGTTTAGCTCCGTCAAATTAAAGAACTAATATATTATCAAGTGTCACTCTTTCTGAAGAGTGACACTTTTTTTATTCACATACACATACTATCAATAATCAAACCATGAAGAAAGTTCTCTTACCATTCTTCTTATTATTTCTGTGCGCTCATGTCTTTGCTCAAAGGCTGAGAGTAGAAGGTCAGGTTTCAGACAAATTAGGACCTATTGTCGGTGCAAACGTACAAGAGATTGGACAAGGCACCAGAGCTGTAACTGACTCAAGAGGACACTACGACATAAGTGTTCCGAAAGGAGCGAAAATCTCATTCAGCTTTTTAGGTTACAATACGGTAACAAAAACTGTGAAGGAAAGCGGCACTTTGAATATAGTCCTGGAAGAATCAGTCAACGATGTAGGCGAAATAGTGGTAACAGCCATCGGCATCAAACAGGAAAAAAAGAAATTAGGTTATACCACCCAATCGATTAAATCGGATAAGATAACAGCCTCGGGAGCTCTTAACGCTGCGAGTTCACTCTCCGGCCAGATAGCTGGTCTCACTGTGTCCAATCCGTCGGGTATGTATCAAGCCCCCACTTTCTCCTTAAGAGGTGCGACTCCCCTCATCGTGCTAGACGGAGTGCCGATAGAGTCAGACTTCTATGATTTGAACAGTGCTGATATTGAAAGCATCAACGTACTGAAAGGCACAGCAGCAAGCGCTTTGTATGGTTCGCGCGGAAAGAACGGCGCCATCATGATTACTACACGATCGGCCAAGAACAAAGGCGTGGAAATAACTTTCTCTAACAAAACCATGGTGAGTGCCGGATTTGTAGCTTATCCGGAGACACAGCATCAATACGGATCAGGTTCGAAGGGTGTCTATGAATTTTGGGACGGCGAAGGCGGTGGCAAGTCTGACGATGACATGGAATGGGGTCCTAAGCTCGACGTCGGTAACATGGCTCCTCAATGGAACAGCCCTATTCGTGACAAGCAGACGGGTGAGACCATTGAATGGTGGGGAAGCGTAAAAGGCACTAAATATGACGATAAGTCTCGATACGAGCGTGTCCCGTTGCCTTTGGTCTCGCATGACAATCTGAAAGATTTCCTGAGAACAGGAATCATTACCAACAACAACATATCTCTGTCCTATTATGGAGACAGGGCTAAAGTGAATATTGTCGGGCAATATGCTTACCAGAAAGGACAGGCTCCAGAGACATCTATCTACAACGGTGGCCTTAACATGGGGTCAGAGTTCAATCTTTCCACCAAACTCACTCTCAACGCCAACCTGGGCTATAACATGATGTATACCCCCAACTATCCCGATTACGGATACCACCCCTCTAACTTCATGTATTCTATCGTGGAATGGATGGGCGACGATATTGACGGAAAAGAACTTGAAAAACACCAATGGGTACCCGGCATGGAAGGTTACAAACAGGCCAATTATAATTATGCCTGGTACAACAATCCCTATTTCGCCTTGGAGCAGGCTCGCCGAACAGAACGGCGTAACGTGTTCACAGGACAGTTAAGACTGAACTATCAGATATTGCCTAACCTGAGCGTGATGATTCGTGGTAGTTTAAGAAACAACGACACAAACAAGGAAAACAAAATCCCCAAAAGTTACATGAATTATGGAGACTCACGCGAAGGTGACTATAAGGTATGGAATATACGAACGAAGAATGTCGATGCTGACTTCCTTATAAACTATACCGCTCAAATCATGCGAAATATCGGACTGACTCTTAATGCGGGAGGCTCCATTTTCTACAAGACTTACCGCAACGACTATGCCTCGACCGACGGACTAAACGTTCCGGGCATCTACAGTCTGAGCAACTCCACAGGATCAATACTTACATTCAGTGAAGATAATCCTTTATGGGGATATCGCTACAAAAAAGAGATACGGTCTCTGTATGCAGCTGCCAATTTCGACATCTCTAAATACGCATTCCTCACACTGACGGGCAGAAACGACTGGTCGTCGACCATCGCCGCAGGCAACAATTCCTATTTCTACCCTTCTGTAAGCGTCTCAACGGTAATTTCAGATTATGTCCACTTGCCCAAATGGATATCTTATTTGAAAGCAAGAGCCTCGTGGGCCACTGTTTCCAGCGACCTTGACCCCTATCAGATTGTGCAAGTTTATAACAAATTGCCAAGCTGGGGGTCAACATCTATGGTGACCTATCCCGACAATCTTATCAATCCGGACATCAAACCTCAGAAGACATCCTCATTAGAACTAGGATTGAACATCAGCTTCCTAAACCGTATCACTTTAGACTTCACTTACTACAGAAATTCTGATACGAACCAGATTCTGGATATGCTGCTTTCACAGGCTTCCGGATTCTATTCGCATAAAATCAACGGCAACACCTATACTACGAATGGTGTGGAAGCCATGATTGAGGCAGAAGCCATCAGGACGCCAAATTTCAAATGGGATGTGGCTGTTAACCTCAGTCACAGCGTGAAAAAACTGACAGACATCTATGATGGCAAGACCTATTTCGGAAACTACAAGAAAGGCGACAGGGCTGATGACATCTATGCCACAGTCTGGCAAAGAACTTCTGACGGAACACTGATAGTCGACGAGACTGGTCAGCCTATCAAAGACCCCTACCAACGGAAGGTCGGCCACGCAAATCCCGACTTGCGATTTGGTTTGCAAAATACGTTCAAATATAAGGACTTTACGCTCAACATTGACATCGACGGTGCCATAGGCGGTCTGATATACTCCACGCTAAGTCCTAAACTATGGTGGGGAGGTAAACATCCCGAATCAGTGGAATATAGGGACGAAGAATATGCAACCGGCAAACCGGTTTATGTACCTGATGCGGTAGTAGTGACCGGAGGTAAAGTTGAATACGACATCAACGGCAACATCGTCTCAGACACACGTACCTATAAGAAAAACGAATTGGCTGTGGGATGGCAGAGCTGGTGCCAGAACTATCCTTACAGGGCAACAGTAACAGACAAAATGGATAAGCATTTCGCCAATACATTCAATCGTTCCTATTTAAAACTTCGTTACATATCACTTTCCTACGATATGCACCGCTTGATACCTCACGACGGAATTATCAAGGGGCTCTCCGTGAACATTTTCGCCAATAATGTGGCTCTCTGGGCCAAAGCCCCCTGGATAGATCCTGATATCTCTGGAGATGACAGTTCCAACAACGGAGCTTCTGACCCTACAGCCCGCTACATCGGCTTCGGAGTAAACATGAAATTCTAATGCAACAATAAAAATAAAATGAAAAAAATTTCTTTTTCCCTCATATTCGCCCTTGTCCTGTTCACTTCATGTAGCGACCTGGAGACATATAATATGAATCCTAACTACCCCAGTGAAGTGAATCCGCAATATCTCTTGCCCACCATCTGCAAGGATGCATTTGAAAGAGGTACTGATGGCATGTATGCACAGCACATGGTCATTCAGACCGACGGACAGAACTCCGAGCAATTCTACAAATGGAATCGCGGTAGTTTTGACATTTACAACGGACCACTGCTTCAAGTAAAGAAGATGGAAGAAGAGGCCGAACGGACTGAAAGCCCCATTTATCTTGCACTGGCAAAGTTCTTTAGGTCTTATTATTTCTATCAACTGACACTGCGATTTGGCGATATTCCCTATTCCGAAGCTTTACATGGCCAGGACTCTACGATATTCATGCCGGCATACGACACGCAGGAGCAGGTGTTTGAAGGCATCCTCCAGAATCTTTCTGATGCCGATCAAGAATTGGCAGACCAAGAGGGAAGTACCATCCAGGGGGATATCATCTACGATGGCGACGTGAACAAATGGCGGCGGCTCATCAACAGTTTTCACCTTAAAGTGCTGATGACTCTCTCACACCATGAAACTGTTGGCTCACACCAAGTGAAACAGGAATTCAAGACAGTTGCTGAAAAGCCTTTGATGAGAAGCAATGACGACAACGGACAACTCGTCTATCTAGACCAGGAAAGTTGTAGGTATCCTCAGTTCAACGCACAATGGTCAGGCTATTATATGGATAAGACTTATGTAGACCGCATGGCAGAACGTAAAGACCCCCGACTCTTCCTCTTCTGCCTGCCCACCAACGAAGCTTCCACAGCAGGTAAAGCCATCGATGACTTCACGGCTTATAGCGGAGGTGATCCTACAGTCCCTTATGATGAAAATATCAATCTTGTAAAGGAAGGTAAGATTTCACAAATCAACGACCGCTTCCGCATCTCACCGACAGGAGAACCTACCATGCTCATGGGATATGCCGAACTACAACAAATTCTCGCGGAAGCCTGCGTAAGAAACTGGATAAATGGCGATGCACAGCAATACTATGAGAACGGAGTGAAAGCCTCTTTCCTCTTCTATCAGACTTACGCTACTTCCTACAGCGAATATGTCACTCCCGAAGCAGCAAATGAATATTTGAACGGGTCATTGGTAAAATGGGACGACCAACTATCGGACAGTCAAAAAATTGAGCGCATCGTGTTCCAAACCTATTGTGTCAGCTTCTATCAAGGAGGATGGGATGCCTTCTTCAATCAGAGAAGAACCGGCTTTCCTTCTTTAGCACACCTGGCCGACACTCCCATACCAAACAGGTGGATGTATCCCACCTCTGAATATCAGCAAAATACAGAACATGTGCAGATGGCCATAGAACGTCAGTTCGGCGCTAACAATGACGCCATCACCATGACACCATGGTGGCTACAATAATTCATCATCAATTCCATTTCATCATGAAAATTTTATATTCGTTACTGTTTATGGTTCTTGCCTCTTTCGTAATGACAGGCAGTGCCCAAAGACAAGACAAAACCACAACGTCTTCCAATCGTGTAGTCCTTATCACTCTGGATGGATATCGCTGGCAGGAGCTCTTTGCCGGAGCCGACAGCTTTCTTGTCCGTGACAGCAAATACGTAACCGACACCTCTGCTCTCATCAAGAAGTTTTGGCGCGCCACGCCTCAACAACGGCGCGAAGCCCTCATGCCTTTCGTATGGGACTTCGTACAGGGAAATGGTATCATGCTGGGCAATCGTTATAAAGGACAGCAGATGAGAGTAGCCAATGGTATGCACTTCTCATATCCGGGATACAATGAGGACCTCTGCGGTATCCCCGACGACAAGAACATCCATAGCAACGACAAGATCTATAACCCCAACGTAAGCGTTCTTGAAGCTGCCAACAATTCGCCAATCTATAAAAACAGCGTGTTGGCTTTCGGTAGCTGGGACGTATTTCCCTATATCCTTAACGAAAAGAGAAGCAAACTCGAAGTCAACGCAGGCTATCGTTCATCGCTGTCACCCAAACCTACGAAACTTGAGAAGGCGATGGACATCATCCAGCAGGAGGAACCGCGTCATTGGAAAGGGGTGAGATGGGACACTTATACATTTCACTATGCTTTGGAAGCCATGAAAACAAGACATCCCAAAATGGTGTATATCGCTTTCGGAGAAACTGACGACTTCGCACACGAAGGACTATACGATGAATATCTGGCCTCGGCACATCGCACGGACGAATTCATCCGTCAACTTTGGGAATATGTGCAGAGCGACCCGTTTTATAAAGGCCAGACTACTTTTATAATCACCTGCGATCATGGACGGGGACGTGTAGAAGACAACAAAGATTATTGGCGCAGTCACGGTACCCAGATTCCTCATTCTGAAGAGACATGGCTGATAGCTTTCGGAAATAAGATAAAAAAAGAAGGAGTGGTAAAGAACGGCCCTGTCTATTACAACAAACAGGTAGCACCTACTGTGGCAAGACTGCTCAATCTGGACTTTCTCCGAGACAGTAAGCCACTGGACATCTTCTATTATTGATAACGATGCCCTGTGCTAAAGACTATTTTACCAATTAACAACGCTAACCAAATAGAGGAAAGATAGATACTACTATCTATAACGCTAATACTATGTCTTTTTAAACACTTCGTCGCGAACCAGTCAATTATTGGTCCGCGACGATTCATGTTTATAATATCTCAGCATAGCTGCAATCATTTTCATCTATGCTGCCTGATTCAATAGGATTGAACATCCGTCAGACGAAGTCGTCACCTTTGCGCAACTGCACTTCGTTGACATATTTTCTGACAAGTGCCGAAGAATCTTCTTTGCGACAGATAAAGAGCACGTTGTCTTTCTCTGCAACAATGAAACCGTCAAGACCGTTGAAAACACCCATCTTACCATGTGGTAACTTGATGACGTTGTTGTGGCAGTTCTCCAGCATCACGTCGGAATCTACTACCACATTGTCATCATCTCCCTTCTGCATGGCCTCATAGATACCATGCCACGTCCCGAGGTCAGCCCAGCCGAAATTGCCGGTCATCACGCAAACGTTGTCCGATCGCTCCAGAATAGCGGTGTCGGCTGACAGATTGGGATAGAGTGAAAAGTGTTCCATCATGTAAGCGCTTTCCTCTTCTGGAGTTGCCGAAGGATGTTTAGCACTGAAGTCCCGAAGCACAGGAGGTAAGATGGTGTCGAAGTAGTCGTGCATCGTCTTCACCGAGCCAAGGATAAGACCCGTATTCCAGAAGAACTCACCGCTCTCAAGAAACATCTTGGCAAACTCTCGTTCCGGTTTTTCTGTGAACGACTTGACATTATACACTTGGTTACCAAGCGACTCGCCCACCTGAATGTATCCATAACCAGGCTCAGGACGTGTGGGACGTATACCGATGGAGAGAAAACTATTGTGAGTTGACACGAAGGAAAAACCTTCCATAACACTGCGGCGAAACTCTTCATCGTTAATAATGGTCTGGTCGGAAGGGGTTGCGATAAAACAGGCGTTGGGATGGAGCTTCGAGAGTCGATGGCATGCCCATGCAATACTGGGTGCAGTGCTGCGATGAATAGGTTCCACAAGCAAGTTATCCGAAGGAAGTTCGGGTAACTGCTCACGCACCAGGTCGGCATAATCAACATGAGTGTTCACTATGATATGGTCGGGAGAAAGTATTTTGACCATACGGTCGTAGGTAGACTGCAACTGAGTGCGTCCGGTGCCGAAAAAGTCCAAAAACTGTTTGGGCTTCTCCTTGCGACTGCATGGCCATAGGCGCGTGCCCTTGCCACCGGCCAAAATCACGCAATAGTAATTATTTGTTGAGGTCATCAGATTAAACGGATTTTATTTGTGGTTACGAAATTATCAAAAAAAACAGGATACGCCAAAGGTTTGAAGAATATTTATAAATCATTAAAAGATGAAGGACTAACGAAAAGATGGAATAACCTTGCGATTTACGGACAAATTTAGCTAACTTTGCACAAAAATCGCGGGACTATTCCTACGCATAATGAACAAAAAGCAAATACTTCTCATCAACGACCTGGCCGGCTATGGTAAAGTTGCCACGGCTGCCATGCTTCCCATATTGTCTTATATGGGTCACCCGACTTATAATCTGCCGACAGCCTTGGTAAGCAACACTTTGGACTACGGCAAGTTTAAGATTCTGGACACTACGGACTATATCACCGGTGTCTTTCCTGTTTGGAAAGATTTGGGGTTCAAGTTCCAGGCAATCTCCACCGGCTTCATCTGCAGCGAGCGTCAGGCTCGCATCGTCTCGGATTATTGCCGGGAGCAGGCTCAGCAAGGCACAGCCATTTATGTGGATCCCATCATGGGTGACGAAGGGAAACTCTACAACGGAGTGACACCTGCCACCATCCAGAGCATGAGAGAGATGGTGAGCGTAGCCGATCTCACCTTCCCTAATCACACAGAAGCCTGTTATCTCACCGGCACGCCTTATCGACCTGAAGGAATGACGATGAGAGAGGCTAAACATCTGCTTGACGGATTACGGGAAATCGGTGCACGGTCGGTTCTCATCACTTCCATACCCGTGGAGGGACAGCACAGTGTGGTGGGCTACAATCACCTTACAGGACAATATTTCATGCTGCCCTATACCGAGATTCCCGTACATTTCCCGGGTACAGGCGACATCTTCTCGGCGGTGCTTATCGGACATCTGCTCGATGACGAACCGCTCCGCCAGTCTACGCGTAAGGCAATGGATGCCGTCTATAAACTCATTGACCTCAACAAGGACAATGAAGATAAGAACCGGGGTATTCCCCTTGAAAACTATTTGAACATACTATAAAGCAAAGGCTCCCGGCTCTCTTCTGCCCTGTCGCGCGACGGTTCTCCCGTCCGGGATTTGACAGGAAGCGCGAGCAGATTTTTTCTGTTATGGATTGGTTTCAGTCTCTCTTTAGTGTTCATTCTTCCATCCAGACGGTTATCGTGGCGTCTCTGATTATTGCCGTCGGCCTCTCGCTGGGCAAAATCAAGGTTATGGGCATATCCCTGGGCATCGCTTTCGTCTTCTTCATTGGCATTGTAGCCGGACATTTCGGGCTCTCTGTCGATGCCACGACACTGGATTACATTGAGACATTCGGACTTTCTCTCTTCGTCTATTGCCTCGGTCTGCACGTAGGCCCCAACTTCTTCGGATCTCTACGCAGCGAAGGTATGGCCCTCAATCTGTGGAGCTTGGCCGTCATCGCACTGGGTACGGTGCTGGCCCTGGTACTTGTACCCCTCACCGGCATTTCCCTCCCCGACATGGTGGGACTGCTTTGCGGTGCCACTACCAACACACCTGCCCTTGGTGCTGCAACCCAGGCCATGAATCATTTGGGACTACCGAGCGGCAGTGTGGCTTTGGCCACTGCAGTAACCTATCCTTTAGGTGTGGTAGGCGTGATTCTCGCCATGGTATTTTTACGCAAGCTCTTTGTAAAGCCACGCGATCTCGAAGTACATCAGCACACCGATGATGACCATACTTATATCGAGCAGTTGAGAGCCATCAACCCCGCCATTCTCGGCAAGACCATTCGTGAAATCGCCTCCATGACGCACACCAAGTTCATTGTATCACGTCTGTGGCGAGGCAATCAGGCAATTGTTCCCCATGCCGATACAGTTCTCCATGTAAACGACCAGCTCCTCGTGGTAACCAACAAAGAAGATGGAGCTGCCATGGAACTGCTCTTTGGCGAGAAAATGGAACGCGACTGGAACCGGGAAAAAATTGACTGGAATGCCATTGACGCCAACGTAGAAAGCCGTGTCTGCGTGGTAACGCGCGAGGAACTCAACGGTCGAAAGCTCGGCTCACTCCAATTGCGCAACTCCTACGGTGTGAATGTCAGCCGCGTACTCCGTGGTGATATCAAACTGCTTGCCAGTGACGACCTGCGCTTGCAATATGGTGACCGCGTCACCATCGTTGGTAAGCATGAGGATGTAGACCATGCCGAAACTTTCCTTGGCAATTCGGTAAAAACCCTCGAAGAGCCTAATATCGGAAGCATATTCCTCGGAATAATCATCGGTCTCATCGTGGGTTCCATCCCAATTTCCATTCCCGGCATGGAAAGTCCGGTACGCTTGGGCATCGCCGGTGGTCCTATCATGGTGGGCATCGTGGTGGGTGCTCTCGGTCCTCGTGCTCACATCATTTCTTATACCACTCGTTCAGCATCTCTAATGCTCCGCAAACTGGGACTCTCGCTCTATTTGGCCTGTCTGGGCCTCGATGCCGGTAAGGATTTCTTCGCCACTGTGATACGTCCTGAAGGATTGCTTTGGGTGGGCATCGGATTTGTGCTCACGGTAGTACCCTGCATTATCATCGGTCTTATCGCCCTTCGCACGCACAAGTTTGATTTCGGCACCATCTGCGGCATTCTTTGTGGCAGTATGGCCAATCCCATGGCCCTCGGCTATGCCAGCGACACCGCTCAAGGCGACACTCCAAGTGTGTCCTACGCGTCTGTCTATCCGCTGGGCATGTTCGTTCGTGTCATCATCGCCCAAGTGCTCATCCTGTTCTTGGCGGGATAAAAAACAGCGATTTCATCGGCAGATATGGTTCTCTTTGATATCAACACAAGAGTTAGATATGGTATTAAATTATATTTGGATTCTATTCTTTGTCGTGTCCTTCCTTTTCGGACTGGTACAACTCCTCATGGGCGACACGACAATTTTCCAGAAAATAGTCGATTCCACCTTTGATACCTCAAAGACGGCATTCGAGACCGCTCTGGGACTCACAGGCGTGCTGGCACTATGGCTCGGCATCATGAAAATAGGTGAGAAGGCGGGGGCTGTCAACGCATTGGCACGTATGCTAAGCCCTGTCTTCACCAAACTTTTCCCGGACATACCGAAAAATCATCCTGTGATGGGGTCCATCTTCATGAATATCGCTTCTAACATGCTCGGTCTGGACAATGCTGCAACTCCAACGGGACTAAAGGCCATGAGCCAGTTTGAGGAACTTAATCCCAAGAAGGATACCGCAACCAACCCGATGATTATGTTCCTTGTGCTCAACACTTCCGGACTTACCATCATCCCTACCACTATCCTGGCTTTCCGTGCCTCTTATGGAGCAGCTTCTCCTACGGATGTCTTCATACCCATTTTGCTTGCGACATCGGCAGCCACGCTCGGCGGTATCATTATCACGGCTCTCTGGCAACGCATCAACCTGCTGCAGCCCGTACTTCTGGCTACGCTTGCAGGCATGGTGGGATTCCTCGCCTTGGTAGTGTGGGGCTTCGGTCAAATGGACAAAGATACCATGGCTACAGTTACATCCGTGGTGGGCAATCTAATTCTACTTACCATCATCGTAACTTTCATCGTGGGTGGCTTCCTGAAAAAAGTCAATGTCTACGATGCTTTCATTGAAGGCGCAAAGGAAGGATTTCAAACGGCCGTTCGCATCATTCCCTATCTTGTAGCAATACTCGTAGCCGTTGGCGTGTTTCGTGCTTCTGGTGCCATGGACATGCTTATCAACGGTATCGCCTGGGTGGTGGGGCAAATGGGAATCGACACCGACTTCGTCGGAGCCCTGCCCACGGCCTTCATGAAACCTCTGAGTGGCAGCGGTGCACGTGGACTCATGCTTGAAGCCATGAAGAATTATGGACCCGACTCGTTCGTCGGACGCCTTTCGTGCATATTCCAAGGTTCCACAGACACCACCTTCTACATCCTCGCTGTCTACTTTGGCTCCGTAGGCGTTAAATACACTCGCCACGCCGTGGCTTGTGGACTTTTGGCCGATTTAATCGGTGTTATCGCAGCAATATTCATCGCTTATATCTTCTTTGCATAATGGCAAATTTAAAATCACTTGCAAAAGACACTGCCATCTATGGACTGAGCAGTATCATGGCACGCTTCATCAATTATTTGCTCGTGCCTATCCAGACCGCCAAGTTTAATGCCGCCGGCGGTCAATACGGCATCATAACCAATGTGTATGCCTATGTGGCATTGCTCATCATCCTGCTCACTTACGGTATGGAGACTACCTTCTTCCGCTTCATGAGCCGTGAAGGTGAAGACCCGAAGAAGGTCTATGCCACAACTTTGAAAATGGTGGGTACCACCTCGCTTCTCTTTGCCGTTTTGGTCATTCTGTTCATCCATCCCCTGGCAGGCTTGTTAGGCTATGCCGACCACCCCGAGTATATCTTGGTAATGTATGTCACGGTGGCCATCGATGCCTTTACGGCCATACCCTTCGCCTACCTGCGCTATGCACATCGGCCCGTTAAATTTGCCGCTCTGAAGATTCTGAACATCACGTTCAACATCATTCTCAATCTTCTCTACCTTATTATATTGCCGGCTTTGGAACTGAACCCCTTTGGCATCTACGACGAGAACTACACGCTCGACGTAGTTTGGGTGTTCTACATCAATATGTTCTGTTCCGTGGCCACGTTGTTCATGCTGTGGAAAGAACTACGTGCCCTGAAGAATCCATTCGACAAGGCCACCTGCCGTCGCATGCTCGGCTACACCTGGCCTCTGCTGATTATGGGTCTGGCCGGACAGCTCAATCAGTGTGCCTCTCAAATTATCTTCCCCTTTGTCTTCGACGGCACTGCTGTGGAAGCACGCGCCCAATTAGGCATCTATGGAGCCAGCATCAAGATTGCTATGATTATGGTGATGATTACGCAGGCTTTCCGCTATGCCTACGAACCCTTCGTGTTTGGCAAGAGCAAGGAACGCGACAACAAGCAAACCTACGCCCAGGCCATGAAGTTCTACATCATCTTCACCCTGCTTGCCTTCCTCTGCGTAATGGCCTACATGGACATTCTGCGTTACTTCATAGGCCGCAGTTATTGGGAAGGTCTGGAGATTGTACCCGTCGTGATGGCTGCCGAAATCATGTTTGGCATTTTCTTCAACTTAAGTTTCTGGTACAAGCTCACCGACCGTACCATCTGGGGTGCCTACTTTAGTGGCATCGGAGCCGTGGTACTCATCGCCATCGACATTCTGTTCATTCCTCGTTTCAGTTATTGGGCTTGTGCATGGGCAGGCTTCATTTCCTATGCTGTAAGCATGGTGCTGAGTTATTTCTTCGGACAAAAATACTATCCAATCAATTATCCGCTGAAGGACATCGCAATCTATACGGGAGCAGCAGTAGTTCTCTTCGCTGGCATCACGGCCAGCAATGCCTGCCTGCCCGTAATAGCAGCTCTCGTGGTCAATACACTGCTCGTAGCAGCCTTTGCTGCCCTTATCGTCAAGCGCGACCTGCCGCTCTCAAGTCTGCCGTTCGTAGGCAAATATTTCAAGAAATAAACCAGCCTTATAGCAGAATCAGTCAGATTTTGCTCTCCCCCAATACCACCCTGTCCCGTAACAATCGCCAAGGTGGAACTGGGGTTCAACCCTTCAATCCTTGATGCTAATGAAAAAACTCATTTCACTCGTTGCCCTTGCCGTCAGCCTCACAGCCGCTGCCGACGAAGGCATGTGGACACTCTACGACCTGCCGCAGCAAGTTTACAACATGATGCAACAGGAAGGATTCTCATTGCCCTACAGCGCAATCTATGCCGACAGCGATGCAGTCAGGAACTCAGTGGTGAACTTCTCTAATTACTGCACGGGCGTGGTGGTATCGCCCGACGGACTGGTCTTCACCAATCACCATTGCGGCTTCGAAGCCATTCGCTCCCATTCCACCGTGGACAACGACATCATGCTCAACGGCTTCTATGCGAAGAGCTACGACGAGGAGTTGCCCGACGAGAATATTTTCGTCTCTTTCATGATTGAGCAGCGAGACGTCACGCCAAAGATGCTGGCCTTGGGCATCGACACCCTCGACAGCGCCCGCAAGGATTCTCTTATTGAAGCAGTACGCCATCAGATGCAGGACTCGGTACGCCAGACAGACTCTCTTCTGACCGTTGAAATTTTACCTTTTTACGAAGGCAACGCTTACTACATGAGCATCTACCGCACCTTTAATGACGTGCGACTGGTGTTCGCTCCGCCCAAGTCGATGGGCAAGTTCGGCGGCGAGACCGATAACTGGATGTGGCCCCGACAAACCTGCGACTTCTCTGTGTTCCGTATCTATTGCGACCCCAGGACAGGAGGCCCAGCATCCTACAGCAAAGATAATGTGCCCTATCATCCTAAAAATTGGGCACACGTGACGACCGACGGCTATAAGAACGGCGATTTTGCCATGACCATTGGTTATCCGGGAACAACCAATCGTTATCTTTCAAGCTACGGCATTCGCGAAATGCGCGATGCTGAGAACAAGCCTCGAATTCAAGTTCGTGGCTTGAAAGACAGCATCATGTTGCGCCACATGAGAGCTTCCGAGGCCGTGAGAATCAAGTACGACTCAAAATTTGCAGAGAGCAGCAACTACTGGAAGAACTCCATGGGAATGAACAAATGTATCGATTCCATCAGAGTTATCAGTCAGAAAGAAGCCTATGAAAAACGTATCCGCCACTACCAGGATTCTACCGGATATCTGAAGGGCGAACTGGACTTTGACAAGATGAAGACAGTCTATGCCAGACGGTTCAACGACATGAGAGCTATGACTTACTTCTTCGAGACTTTCTATCAGACCAATGAGTTCTGCACACGTGCATTCCAGCTCTCGCGCATGGAACTCAAAGGACCAGAGGATAACCCCAAGAAACAGTATGTAGAGTTTAAAGATAACACGAACGAATGGGATGAATCCCTCGACAAGGAGGTCTTCACAGCCTTGCTGGAGAACTACCGCAGCCATGTAAAAGAGGATTATTGGCCGAATTTTCTCCATTCCATCGATGAAAAATTTCATGGTAACTGCCGGAAATATGTGGAGTACCTGTACAAGAAGTCTGCCATCATGAAGAAAGGCAAACGACTCTATGTAAATCGCAATGACTATCTGAAGGACCCGGGAGTTGCATTCAGCATCGACTTGATTGAGATTTTAGGCGACCTGGAAATGCGTCTGGGACAAGCAGAGGAGGATGCTGAACGCCAGGAACAACTGCTCTGTCGTGCGAAACTGCGCATGGAAGAGGACATGCCTCACTACAGCGATGCCAACTTCACCATGCGGATGAGCTACGGTCAAGTGGGCGGCTATATGCTGTCAGGCAAACCCTCAGGCTACTATACAACGGCCGAGAGCATCGTAGAAAAGATGAAACGAGGAGAAGCCGGCGAAGTGGACTACCAGGTACAACCAGCCGTGAGGCAACTGATGGAAAAGAAAGATTTCGGACGCTACCAAGACCGTACGACAGGAAAGATGCAACTCTGCTTCCTCACCAACAACGATATTACCGGCGGAAACTCCGGTTCGCCTGTCTTCGACGGAAAGGGACGATTAATCGGTCTCGCGTTTGACGGCAACTGGGACAGCCTTGCCAGTGATATTCTCTACGACCGTGTCCTTGCCCGCTGCATCGGAGTAGACATTCGCTACGTCCTTTATATAATGGATGCCTGGGGCCATGCAGACCGTCTGCTCAAAGAGATGGCAGTTAACTGAATCGCAAAATTGCCATCTCAATAATATTACTTAGTGCTTTAATGGATGAAATTAAAAACGCTCTTGCCGACTTCGACAAGAGCGTTTTGCATAATAAATCGTTTATTGTTTGATAATCGATTATTGAAGTTTCTTGGCGATTTCATCGAGATTTTTCACCACTTGTATATAGTCCGACCAATGGCCTCGGATGAAGCCGTGTGACTCCAGGTCATTGAGAAGATTCACGGCTGACTGCCAAAAGCCGTCAATATCATATAGAAGCACCAATTTATGGTGATAGCCTATGGTGTGACTGGCTGCCACGGTGAAAAGTTCGTCAAGCGTACCGATGCCGCCAGGGAGTGCGATAAAAATGTCGCTCTTGGCCATCATCAATTCCTTGCGATCACTCAAGTTGTCGCAGGCTATATGCACATCTACATAGTCGGAGGTCCGTCCTCCCTGTTCCACGATGCGAGGTACGACACCCACGCACAATCCGCCGGCTTCATGGACAGATTTGCCAATGCATTCCATGAGGCCGCTGTTGCATCCTCCGTAGACGATGGAATGGCCGTTTTTGCCTATCCATTGACCGAGCTCTGCTGTCTTTTCGAAGTAAACAGGGGCTATGTCATTGTTTGCCGAACAAAAAATTCCTATCTTCATCTTATTATTACTTTATTGAATATTGAATGTTCATAACCGTCACACTGGACAGGGAAATCAAGGTTCGGCCCGATTGAATGGTTATTTCTTCCCGATTGGGGTCACCTTAAACCAGTCAATGTCCATCAGTCCGAAATCACCCTTTGTATTTTGGTCGGTCGCAACGAAACCCATCTTGGCGCCAATCCATTTTCCTTCCCGAAGCTTGAAATCTGTACCGGCAGACTTGAAGTGCTTCCCGTCTGTAGAATAACTGAAATTCAGCTTTCCGTCGTTTACCGTCATGCGCATGGTGATGTCGAGCACGTGAGCCTTGTGATAGTCAATCGGGTCGATATACGTCGGTTTCATCGTGGCAATGACATTACTGGCCTCTGCCTTTCCCCCGTCGGCTTTCAGCCCTAAGAGCTGTTTGAGTACGAAGTTTTCACCCTGACGCTCAACGACGAGAGCGGAATAGTCACGACCCATCATGATGATGCCGGCTTGCTGGTGGTCGTTCTTGCTTTGGAAACGGAACTTTGCTGTAGCAACAAAGCGCTGTGCCGGTAGTTTCTGCAAGAGCATATTAGGCACGTTCCAGAGGTTCACAGGCAGTGTGCCGTCATCCGTCAGCTTACGCAGACGGTAAGTAAACAGGCGGAAGAAGCCGTTGGCTGTCGGCATACCATAATACTGATCGTAGTCTGCCTGCCATTGCCATTGCAGTCCCATAATACCGTCGTTGAATTCATCACTTTCTTGAGGATTCACGACTACCGTGGAGTTCGATTTCGGCTTACGATAAGTGGTATAAGGCTCTCCTTTCTTTCCCATGACGGGCCAGCCTGTCGACCAGTCTACCGGTTGTAGCCACACCACACGTCCGTAGGCACCACGATCTTGGAAGTGCATAAACCAGTCTTCTCCCTGAGGCGTATGTACCCATCCGCCTTGGTGAGGGCCGTTCACATTCGTTTTGCCCTGCTGAAGCACTCGCCTGGCTTCATAAGGACCATAAATGTTCTTGGAACGCATAGCCAGCTGCCACCCTGTCGCCACGCCACCTGCCGGGCACATTATCCAATAGTAACCGTTTCGTTTATAAAGTTTCGGTCCCTCGGTGGTGAAATTCTTATTTCCTCCGTCAAAGACAATCACAGGGTTGGAAATGGCACGAGTACCGTCTTTGGACAGTTCGCGAATGGTAAGCACGGAATTGAAACCGGCACGTGAATTGGCCCAGCCGTTCACGAGATAACATCTGCCATCATCGTCCCAAAGCGGACAGGTATCTATCATCCCTTTTCCGGGAATCACACAGACCGGTTCTTCCCACTTTCCGCGCGGATCACGTGTTTTCACCATCATCACCCCTCTGTCAGGGTCACCCCAGTAGATATAGTATTCACCTTCGTGGTAGCGAATGGATGGGGCCCAGACTCCGTTGCCGTGCTGAGGACGAATAGAGTCGGGAAACTGATGCTGAAGAGCATAGTTCACTATCTCCCAATTGACAAGGTCTTTGGAATGGAGAATGGGCAAGCCCGGCATGCAGTTGAATGAAGAGGCTGTAAGATAGTAATCGTCGCCTGACACGCAGAGGTCCGGGTCGCTGTAATCGGCATTGAGAACTGGATTGGTGTAGGTACCGTCACCGTTATCAGGGTTCCACACTTGCGATTTGTACTGAGCCGAGGCCATCAGAGGCATGACCGTCAACATCAGAGTTAATAAGTTCTTTTTCATACGGTTTGATTTGTTTATGTCAGATTTTGTAATAAGTTATCGTCTTTATTAAAGAAGAAGAATTGTCTTCTGATAAATTAATAGAAGACTATAGATTTCTATGGAAGCCGGTCCCGTAGATTTCTATAGTCTCTAATAGCTCGCGAAAAAATCACTTCTTTTTTCTCCTCGCCCATCCTTCTTCAGAGAAGTCGGGCACTTCGCCTTTGAGCTGGATGTTGTTGCTGGCCTTCATCAGACTCTTCCAGTCGTCACGGTCGTGACGTTTGCTCTTGGCTGGAATCCACTCTTCCTCTTCGTGGCGTGCACGGGCTTTGCGGGTGGACCGCTGACTTGGACGTGTTGTGTCATCAGCATCATTGCAGCGCACCTTGCGTCCCTTGTAGGTTGTTCCGTTCAGCGCATGCATCACCTTGTCGGCATCCTGCTCCGGAACCTCGATATAGGAGAACTTCTGCAACAGGTCAATGTGACCCACCTCTTGCCGTCCGCGCACGTGTTTGTTGATATACTGCATCACCTCGCCCGGATAGAAGCCGTCGGTCTTACCGAGATTGATGAAGAGGCGGCGGTATCCCGGTTCTGTCTCATGCTTGCGGCGACCACCCGAAACGCGTGGACGGTCCGACTTGCTTTCGCTGTCCTTGCTCCGCTTGGACGAAGGTTTCTCTATGACAGGAGCGTCCTTATAGTAGTCGAGGAAACGACCGAAAGTGATGCTCACCATCTTCTTGATGATGTCCTCCTTGTCGATGAATTCAAACTGGCGGTTGATTTCCGGCATATAGGGAGCGATGAGGTCCTCGTCTACATCCGTCTTCATAATGTCGTCCATCACCTTGTAGAGTTGCTTCTTGCAGATTTCCTCAGGGGTGGGCAGGGTTCCGTCGATAAATTCCTTGCCGATGACTTTCTCGATGTTGCGTACTTTCGACTTTTCGCGCGAGTGGATAATGCTGATGGAGGTGCCCTTCTTTCCCGCACGTCCTGTTCGGCCGGAGCGGTGGGTGTAGCTCTCCACATCGTCGGGCAGACTGTAGTTGATGACGTGGGTCAGATCGTCCACGTCGAGACCGCGGGCTGCCACGTCGGTTGCCACGAGGAGCTGGGTGAGATGATTGCGGAATTTCTGCATGGTCAGGTCACGCTGCTGCTGTGACAGGTCACCGTGAAGCGATTCGGCATTATAGCCGTCGCGAATCAGCTTGTCGGCTATTTCCTGCGTCTCTCGCTTGGTGCGGCAGAAGATGATGGCATAGATGCGTGGATAGTAGTCCACGATACGCTTCAGCGCGAGATATTTGTCGCGGGCGTTTACCATATAATAGATGTGGTTCACATTCTCAGCGCCTTCATTGCGCGAGCCTACCACAATTTCCTTATAGTCGTGCAGATAGTTCTTGGCAATTTTCTCTATCTCCTTGCTCATGGTGGCGGAGAAGAGCAGCGTGTTCCGGTCGGCAGGTACTCCCTTCAGAATTTCGTCGATACTTTCCGAGAATCCCATGTTGAGCATCTCGTCAGCCTCGTCGAGCACCACGTTCTTCACATTGTCGAGTTTGGCAACGCCACGCTTCATCAAGTCGATGAGACGACCGGGAGTTGCGACAATGATTTGTGCACCGTGACGCAGCGAGTGAATCTGTGTCTCAATGCTGGCACCGCCATAGACAGGTATCACATGGAGGTGTTCTATATATTTGGAAAAGGCGTTGAGATCGTCAGCAATTTGCAGACAGAGTTCGCGAGTGGGACTCAGAATCAATGCTTGTACTTCTTTCACACTGGGGTCGGTCTTCTGTAATACGGGGATGCCATAAGCCGCCGTCTTTCCTGTGCCGGTCTGTGCCAAGGCTATCACATCGTTACCCTGTCCCAATAAATATGGGATAACTTCTTCCTGAACTGGCATAGGATGTTCAAAGCCGAGTTCATCAATGGCGCGGCGAATCTCTTCGCTGACGCCCAATTCTTCAAATGTCTTCAAATTAAAAAAATTATATTATTACACCGTAGGGACTACTTCAAAACGCCCTACCGTTCTGTATCAGTCCCTTCATTCGGCTGCAAAGTTACGAAAATGTGTTGATTCTTACAAGTTTATTGTAGAATAAATGCTTTTCAGAGATTTATTTTATTGCTTGCAACCTTACCGACACCTCCGTCCTTGTCGTTTTATTTTTCGACAGGTCAAGGGCTTCGCGTTTCATAACTGAGAAACACGGAGCCCTCCCGGGTTATTGCTTTATAAATGAAAAGCGATAAACCTTTTCGGTCCGTGACGTCATGACTGAATGCCGAGAGTGGTGGCGATTGCAGTTAAGACACTCACGAGAATCTGAATGATAAGTTTCCAAGTGTTCTTTTTCATTGGCAAATTGATTTATTAGTATTATTCAACTTTCGCAAGTAACAAACACACTCCATTGCAGGGCTGCAGGCCCCTTTCGACTCCCAGTTAATCGAAGGGACTATTCCCAAAAGGTATTCAGCTACCGGACCCAAACATGTAACAAAATGCCTTGTCGAATAACGGTCGGGATTCTTCTCGTTGTGGTGGAGGATAGAGTCTACCCCCGGAGGGGGTTCCGTTAACATAGCGAGGTGGATGAGCCATTGAGCGCAGCGATTTGGCGATTCCCCTCGGATTGGCGGAAACGGATTTGTTAAACCTACCCCCGAACGGGGGTTGCGTAAAACCTCACCAATGTTGATGCGAAATAATCAAATCATGCTTTTAAATGATGCGAAATATACATGGACATCATTTACGCAACCCCTTTGGGAGTTGTAAATCCTCCCATCCAGTCTGTTTATCAATAAAATAACTGCTTGCGAAAGTTGAATTGATTTATTAGTATTACTTCTTTTTTATAGCATGGAAGAGACCGCCTTTTTCATCTGGCCTCTTCCATGCAGGTTCGTTCTCGGTTCAGCCTAATGCGGTTCTCGCATCAAGCCGGACACCATGAAATCACTCCTGTGCCTCTTCTTTCGGAGCGGATTCCTCTTCTCCACCGGTCTCCTCGGCAGCTTCTGCCTGGGCTTCGCTGGGCAGCAGAGAAGCACTTACGCCACGGAGAAACTCCTTCACGAAGAATTTCTTGGGAGTTCCATCCTCCTTCAAGCCGCTCATATAGACCGATTCCATCGGACGGAAGATGATGCGATAACGTTTGATATTGTTTGCATTCACATCTTTCTTGGTTTGAGAACCAATACTGCTGATGCTCACCTTAAACGACCCGATGCCGTCCAGTATCACGCGACGCGACTCCTGAAGATGATTCTTCATTACTACAGCCAACTCAGCCAATACAGCCACAGTATCTGCGTAGGTCACGGTGGTTGAGTGGGAAATTTGCTCCGCCAGTTGATTGGTGGTTACTGCTCCGAGTACAACACCTTGTGCATACCACTTGCCATAGGCTGGAGAATTCTGATTGTTGTTCTTTACTTTCTTGAAATAAATAGGCATAATAAAATAGTTTTTAATAAGTTATTGTATTTGTCGACCGTGGGCGTTTCCCACAGTCCTGATGCATCTGGCGATTGAGTTTCCCGGGTTAATGCATGCTCTTCGCTTTGATGCTCATTGTAGTTTGTTGTCTTTTTAGTGTGTTTTTCCTCTCAGCGTTTCTTTTGCAGCTTTACAGTCAATTTTGTCCGATTGTCTCATGTCGATTTTTTCTGCTCGAAGTGTAGCTCAAGTGCAGCCATCTAGGTTCACTGCTGCCGATGGGCTCAAGAATCATCTGGTCGAAATCAAGATTTTCCTTTACGAACCGCATCAGTTCAGCCGCTCGCTCGGGATTGCCCACTATGATGTCGGCTGCTTCACCCTTTGTATGCTGTGATTCGGGCACTCCTCCCACCAGTTCATTCACTTTCTCCGACCTGAATCCACTCGATATCACAATCGGACCGAAGTGTTGGCGCAGAGGCTCCAGGATACGCCGGGCCAGATTTCTTAGATTCTCCGTCTGCTTGCGGTTCGGGCGATTCAATATTCCGTGATCAATGGCGGTTCCTGAGCGCATCATCTCATAAAGCGTAAAGTGCGCTGATAGATGTTCCATGTCTCTTGCATTCATTTTCTTTTTTTTCGATTTGTTTAGTTGTTCGTTTTTCGGAAATCTCGGACCGCGAGCTCATTTCTCTTATGGGCTATGAGCACCGCCTTCCGTCTTTCTCATCTTGCTCTCGGGACGTCCGTGTGAGGTTTACGGATGCAAAGGAAAACAATTTCTACGAGACTGGTAAATATTTTCACATATGTTTATATCATAAAAATTATTTTGAAAATATACTTCTCATTTAACAGCATTTCGAGTACAAAATGGACAAAAAATTAAGCGGGAGACGAATCTTCCGCTTAACCTAAAAATAAAGAAAATAATTATTTCACCACTTTCTTTCCACCTATGATATACACCCCGTGAGGCAAACTGTCGAGGTCCGTTCCGAGGTAGACACCAGAGAGTGAATAGATTTTCTTATCTTC